>NZ_JAWOTE010000042.1:0-21384 GCF_033338695.1 Vibrio sp. Vb1166
AAATCAACCGCTTCTGCCATTGCGTATGTTGAGCCAAACGCAATCGCACACCCTAGGACTAAAGGACGTAACATTTTTCACTTCTCCATTTATAGTGCCGAATTCTGTGTCGGCTTTATTCACCCAAATAACCTACGCCATAAGAGGCGAAAAACTAGCTTAGTTGAGTATTTCCGGGTCGCAGTGTAAAGCAATCTGGCGTCGGGTGCATACCTTAAATGTAATCAAGTTTATGCGTTGAGAATGCTGTCATATTCTGCAATTGGTTTACGGCCTCTCAAAGCTAAGAAAGACAAAAACTGCTGAGCGGTGTGAGTAATCACTTTCTTGCTATCAATACCCACTTTGTCCATTAACTCTCCAACCAAATCCAGATTACCAACATCGTGACAGAAATGCGCGTCACTGCCCGTGGTGAAGAAAACACCGAGATCTTTCCCGATTTGTGCAATCTCGTGGCAACGGTCTACGCTGCCTACTCGGCTGTTGCCTTTCAGCGTGGTGTTATTAATTTCAATCGCGACATTGTGCTCTTTCGCGCACGCTAAAACGGTCTGAAAATCAAAGTCGAAATTTGGATTACCAAGATGACCGAGCGCATCAATACGACCACTCTGAATGACATTAACAAGTGCTTCCGTGTGAGTTTGCTTGTTTGCAGGACGAAAAACGGGTTCATGAAAACTCGCGATCACCCAATCCAAATTTCGATCAACGCTGTCGGGAATGTCGATGTCACCTTGAGTGTTCATGATGTTAGATTCAACGCCACGAATAATCGCAACCCCCTCAAGAAAACGAGGCAGAATTTTCTGGTTCGAGAAGAACCAGTAATGAGGCGCACCCGGCATTGATTCTGCGTGATCGGTCGTGCAGAACATATCCAGCCCGTTCTCTTTTGCCAACTTTGCATTTTCAAGCAAGGTACTGTACGCGTGACCACTGGCGTACGTATGTGTATGGGTATCAACTTTAAATTCCATCATCCACTCTCTTAGGTGCGCTATCTTGCGTGCTATTGTATACCTTCAGGCAACGCATCGTCAGCCCAAGATAAGCAAGAACCCTAAGCTTGCTCTTCACTAATGGCTTTTATCAAGGGTAAAGCTTTTTCCCATCCGTGATTAAACATGGAAACAAAGTCGTTGTGAGTATGAATGGTAACATTGAGTAGTAAACGATTGTTGTTGGTATCGATCTGGTAGATCTCTCGCGATCCGATCCACCTAGATGCTAGGTCAGCATCGAGTTGTTGACGATTATCCGGATTAAAAATGGCAACATGATGAAATTCAAGTTTTTGAAGCGGTAGCACCGTATCTATGATCGCCCTTGTCCCGCCCATATCTGGATCAAAAAAAGTGATGCCACCTCCTTCTTCCCAAGCTCCTTCAAATTGAGACTGCGGTGAAAAGGCTTGCGCCCAACGTTTATACAACTCAACATCGGTTAGCACTTCCCACACTCGTTGCGGTGTCGCCGAAATTTCGACGTAATAATTTAGCGTAAGCATGATTTCTCTCCTTGAACCTTTCTTGACGCTAGCCCATACTCAGGAAAAATCAAACCACACGACCAATTTATCTACCTGCCCCCTTCATTTTCCGACAGACTAAGAAGTTCTCGCTTGTAAACCGCCACTGCGATGCGCCGTAAAGCGAACCCAACATGTGTTCAGTATGATTGCGAGCACTATTAAACTCATCCCAACAATTTGACTTTGACTCATTCGGTCTTCAAAAAACAGGCTCTGCCAAACCGCAGTGAACAATAAGTTAGTAAAAATGAGTGGTGCAAGTTGAGAGCCACTGCTTGCCAGTTTATATGCTTTGGAGCGAAAAACTTGGGTGTTAATGATCATCAGAGACATCATACCGATCCACAGCATATTTGAAGAAATCTCAGGCGCCATAACACTCATATTAAGTAACACGTCGAAGTCGTTAAACAAAGTTAGCGGCAACAGAAATACGGCAGCAAAACCAAACGCCCAAAAGTTGATTTCTAGCGGCGACATATTTGTTTTACTCACTTTATATAACGTAAGCTGAGAACCAGAATTGAAGAGTCCACCAGCCAAGCCGAGCAATAAATCCGCTCGCCATGTAATCTCACTTCCACCGCCCGCCAACATAACCACACCAGTGAACGCCATTGCTAAAGCCGCCAATGTTGAAACACGAATGCGCCCTCTCATGAACAGCCTTTCAACCAAGGGAATAAATAATGGGCCAGTAGCAAACAACACAACCCCTTCAACGAGCGTTAACGTTTGTAATGACGCGATAAAGCAAAGTTGTGACAAACCGATACAAAGAGCACGCAATAAAATAGGCTTTAGCGTGCCCGCTTTAGGAAAGGTAAGGTTTTTCACACGAAGTAAGATAAGCAAGATAAGCGCAGGCACCAAAAAACGTAAGAAGCTAAATAGTGTGACGGAAAGTTCGCCTGACAACTGCTTTGCTAACAGTCCAGTAACAGATAAGCTTAACGTAGACATTAACATGAAAAGGATAGATTTATTTACAGCATTCATTCAATACTCCTTAATATATGGAGTATTTTAAAAGACATCACTTATAGTAAATAGCGAGTAATATTAACCATTGATGTAAGAAAAACTTACAGTTTAACTTATCTATCACCAGCTACGGTTTTTAAATTATGCGGAAACTAGTCCCCTTAAAGTCCATCTACGCATTTGTTGCAGTAGCTGAGTCTGGCAGCATGACAGAAGCAGCACATATATTAAGTGTGAGCCACTCAGCCGTAAGTCAGGCGATTAAATCGCTGGAGAGTCAAGTCAACAAGCCTTTGTTTGATCGCATAGGCAGACAAGTTCAACTCAATGCGGACGGTAAAAAGTATTACCGAAAGGTGGCACCCGCTTTAGAGCAAATTGTCGATGCAACGGAAGCACTCATCCAAGATCAGAATTTGCAACGTGTTACGCTCAATATGGTGAATTCATTGGCTCTTCACTGGTGGATTCCTCGAATGTCAGATTTACAAGGGTTTGCTCCTCAATTAGACGTTCGTTTATCAAACCTGTCTGGCAGATTCAATTTAGAACAAGAAGGTATCGACGCGGCCTTGGTGCATGGAAATCCCGAAGAATGGCAGGATTACTACTGCGAAAAGCTCAGTGAAGATGAACTGGTTTTGGTGTGCAGTCCTGAATTGATAGCGAAGACAAAGGACTCAAACATCACTCAACTCTTAAAGCAATATCCCATCATTGAAGTTACTAACGAGCGAAGAAAAAATGACTGGAACGTGTGGCAGGACGCGACGGGTATCCAGCGACCTAAAAATAAAAAACCAATCACTTTTAACATGTCGATACAAGCCGTCCAGGCCACAACTCGTCGTTTGGGGTTATTGGTCACTCATCGCTTGTTTGTGAAGGATGACATCAAATATGGTCAGCTAATCGAGCTGGGTGAACCCGTCATTAATCCTCATCAACAGCTTTACTTTGTATGCCCGCCACACAAGCTAAAGCTTGAATCGTTTCATCTGTTGCGATCTTGGCTACAACAATCATTCAACTATTAGAAACTTTTGTTAAGCACATTCACTGAAAAACTAGTATAAAGTTAGAAGAGCACTTTTCATCCAAGGATGGTTTATGAAGCAGTATCAAATATGGCTAAGCGCACTCTGTTTTGCAGTATCTTTGAGTACGACCGCTGAAGTAGAAAATGATAACCGCCTTTCAGAACAAGGGATCTCCACGGCAATTATTGGGGGTCAGCAGGCTACCCAAAACCAACTTCCTTTTTTTGCACGTCTTATTCTACATAAAACTGGCGCTAATCAGTTTGCCAATATTTGTGGGGGAACCATTGTAAACGACCGCTTCATTTTAACTGCGGCCCACTGCGTAGAACCAAGCGTTTTTACTGATGGCTGGACAATCAACGATCTACGAGTGCTAGTCAAAAACCCTACGATGAATGACGTGTTTGTTGAAGAATTCAAAGATGTTCGCTCTATCACGATTCATCCTGATTATGTGCCTAGCGATTTATGGATTAATGACATCGCTGTCCTTGAATTGACTAGACCTATCACCGATAACGTCCAATCCATCACTTTACCGCAAGACTTTGGAGACTACAGCAGCAAGTCAGTTTATCAGATATTCGGTTTAGGTCAGACCTCAACCAATGATGAAAGCTCCCCTAACTATTTACGCTGGGCAGAAGTAAAACCCCTTACCGACACCCAATGCGCTTCGTTGGTAACAGGGTTTAACGCTCAGGAAAGTTTATGTGCGAATGGATTTCCTGAACGAAGCTACACTGGCATCTGTCGTGGTGACTCAGGCGGTCCTCTCACCTATCAAGACAATAATGGCATGTATCAGCAAATTGGCATTGTGAGCTACGGTTCTTCAGTTTGCGAATCCGCTGCGATTCCAAGTGTGTTTACCGAGATTTTGAACTATGCAACATGGATTGAGACCCAAACCAGCTCAGGTGTAAAAACCAGTTATAACGCCCTCTTAGCAAGTTCGGAAGATTATCATAGCGAAGGGGACTCTGGCTTTGAGCCTGTCGATACCAACACATCTGGCTTTGGTAACAACGGCAGCAGTGGCGGCGGTGCTCTCGGATCAGGGTTGATCATGCTTGGAGGCTGGTTTGGTTGGCTAAGACACCGCAGAAATTATTCGCGCTCCTAGTAGCGTCAACAAGACATCATAATATCTTGCGCTTAACGCGAGAGTTAATGATGTCTTCAATCATCTTTTGCTCTTTTTTCGCTTTTTCATAGTTCTGCTTAGTACGCCAACGATCAAGCACTTTTTCTAACCCTTGAACGCGTGCGTGCTTGTGTTCTAGCGTTTTCTGTACAGATGCACATTCCGCTTGCATAACGGCTTGCTCTTGCTCGTGGTGACGAAGCATTCTTTGTAGCATTTGGTCAACACGATTAAAGTTCATCAAAGCCGCGCTCGTCAGCGTCGGGCCGGTTCGGGTTGATTGTCCAGCGTGGCCTTTCAACGCCGACAACTGTTCCAATTGCATTGAAAGATGGGAGTGACGCTGACGCATGGCATCAAGTTGTTGACCCACACGGTCACGCTGTTTTTCTTCCATTTGCTGTAACTTGCCTACGGCTTTTAACTTGGATTTCATTTCAGCCTTGTCACTCCCATTTGATTAAGCACTTTGAAAAAGCTGCGCGAGCTCGGTCAAACTGGTTGGGTAATCTACAGACTCGCTGGCAGCTTGTTGTAGATATGCACGCAAATTTGGATACATAGCAACAGATTGATCTAACTCAGGATCTTGTCCTGGTTGATAACCCCCTAATGGCAGTAACTCTTTAACCTGAAGGTAGTTGGAGTACATTTGACGGAAGTTATTCGCAATCGTGCTGTGTGCGGCCTGCGTACAAGTATTCATACAACGGCTAATAGACGCGTTGATATCTATCGCGGGATAATGCCCTTGCTCAGCCAGTTGACGCGATAAAACGACATGCCCATCTAAGATGGCGCGCGCGGAATCCACGACAGGATCTTGTTGGTCGTCTCCTTCTGCCAATACGGTGTAAATTGCCGTTAAGCTACCATGTTGATTTTCACTGTTACCCGCTCGCTCTAGGAGTTGAGGTAACACGCTGAAGACTGAGGGCGGATAACCACGAGAAGCTGGTGGCTCACCGAGCGAAAGAGCGATTTCGCGCTGTGCCATGGCGTATCGGGTTAGAGAGTCCATCAGAAGTAGAACGTCTTTGCCTTGGTCTCGGAAATACTCTGAAACGCGATGACAAAGTAGTGTCGCTCTTAACCTCATTAGCGGGGATTCATCAGCAGGAGCCGCGATAATAATCGCTTTCTTGCGCGCTTCTGGGGTTAAGTTTCTCTCAATGAACTCACGTACTTCTCTGCCTCGCTCACCGATAAGCCCGACCACAATTACATCGGCCTCCGTGTTTTTGGTGATCATCCCCATTAACACACTTTTACCGACGCCACTGCCAGCCATCAAACCAATACGTTGGCCTTTGCCTACCGTCAATAGTCCATTAATCGCTCGCACGCCTACGTTGAGTGGTGTATCAACTGGGCGTCGCTTCAGTGGGTTAATCGGTTTTGGTTCAAGTGAAACTCGATCTCCCCCCTTAAGCGGTGCCCCATCATCTAACGGCTCACCTAAACCATTCAGTACGCGTCCTAACCACTGAGAGCTTAGCTGTACGGTACTGTCACCATCAAGAGGGATGACTTTTGCACCTGCAAACAAACCGCCTAAACGGCGGATAGGCATAAGGTAAGCAATGGTGTGTTCAAAGCCCACAACTTGCGCTTCGATCATATCGCCTTCCGCGGTTTCTACGAGACAACGCTGCTCAAGCTTAAACCGACACCCTACGGCTTGTAACATTAGGCCGTTTACTTTTATCAATCGCCCTGTTACGCGAGCAACAGGGATTGAATCGAGCGAAGCCAAGGCTTCGCTCAAACGCTCACTTAATAGTTCATGGCTTAGGGTATTACTCATGCTCAGACTCTACCTGTGGAATACTGACTTCATCCAAAAGGTGTTGCTTTACATTGTCCATACAGGCTTCCAAGCGAGAGTCGCAGCTCGCATCCGCTTCTGCGTCATCAGTCACTAGCTGGCAACCACCAATAGGAAGCTCCGTATTAGGGACCAGTTTCCAAGATTGCGGCAAATCAGCATTGATGTGAGTAATGCGCTCTAAATCTTGCGGATTTAAATGCACAGTTACTGTTTCCGCTTTACCAGGCATGGCAGACAATGTCTCGTCCACCAAAGCTAGGATCTGCTGAGGCATTAAAGTGAGCTCGGCACGAATCACTTGCTGAGCTACCTTTTGTACCAGTTCACAAATCATATGGCGTTGTTGCTGTTCTTTTTCATCTTGCCAACGAGAAAGGGCGTGAAAAAGTTCATTGACAGGCTTCGCCGCCTCCAAAAAGCCTTGCTTTCCAGACTGCTCACCGGAAACAAAGCCTTTTTGGAAACCTTCTTTTTGACCTTCCAACAGACCTTGTTGCTTGCCCTGTTCGATACCTTGGCGTAAGCCTTCCTCATGTCCTTGTTGCAAACCTTGTTGAAAACCTTCTTCAAGTTGCTGTTGGATATCAATTTGAGGTTCTTGCCAGCCTTGGTTATCTAGCCCGAATTCGTCTTCGATAGTCTTAGGTTGCGCTAAAGGCGGAAAACGGTGTAAACGATACCCGTTCGGAGGCAATCGCATAGTACTTGATTTTGTCTCTAGCATGACCTTACTCCACCGTTGGCTCTTCATAGAGAAGCAGCTGAACTTCACCAGATTCATCCAGCTCACGTACCATTTGCATGATGTCTTGACGTGCTTTTTGAACTCGACTTAACGCAACAGCACCGCGTGCGTCCATGTCATCTTCTAGCGCTTTCACCATACGTTGCGGCATTGAACGCTTAATAGCTTGTTGTAAGGTAATATCGGAACCTTTTAGCGCAACTGCCCACAACTCTAGCGGGATTTGCTGCACCAACATGTCCATAGTTTCTTCGCGTTGTCGGCCAAGAACCATAAAGTCGAACATGTTTTCTTCAATTGCATTAACAACATCTTCATCATGCAACTTCAGCATTTCCATCAATGAACCACGGTCACCTTCAAAGCGGTTAATGATATCTGCTGCTTGCTTAACACCTGATAACGGCGTGCTTTGACTTGCGGATACTTTTTCGATGCAACGCTCAACGAGTTCATGCAAATCAACGGCAACTTGATGATCGATATCTTGCAATTGAGCAATACGGAACAAGATTTCGTCATGGTAATCTTGTGGCAAGTGCTTCAATACCGCTGAAGAGCTGTCTGCTGGCAAATACGCTAGAAAAATTGCTTGCATTTGTGGGTGCTCGTTCACAATGAAACGAGCGAGAGTTTCTGCTTCCACCCACTGTAAGCGCTGCATATTGTTGCGAATTTCATCGCCATATAAGGTATTTAATAACCCTTTTGCCAAATCGTTACCCAATGCTTTACGCAATGTATTAGATAGGTATTCCTTAGAGGCTCCTCGAATACCGCTGTGCTCACGGAAATCTTCAAAGAAAGTTTGAATAACACCACGAGCAGAATCGCTCTTAATGCCATTTAACTTCGCCATTGCACGAGTCACACGCTGGGTTTCATCACGGCTAAAGTGTTGCAAAACCTTCGCTGCGGCATCCTCGCCCATGCCTAATAGCACGAGCGCGGTTTGTTCAACATAACTAAGCGTCTGCTTTGATAGAACTGTGTTCATTGATGTTTACCCATTGTTTCAGTATTTCGGCTACGCGCTCTGGCTCTTCATTAGCAATAAGCTGTAGGTGTTTCAATTGAATTTCTAATGGCGAACCTGCTGGTGGTAGCATGTCGCTGTTTACATCTAAACCTGAAGAGGCTGAGATGCCTTTTTCAGATAGGCGGCGGTCAAGTACTTCTTCATGCTCGCGCTCTTCACGCGTTTGCAAGTTTTCGTAGTCAGGTTCTTCCTGAGGCTCAGCAAAATTTAGCTCAGGCACAGGTTTATCAACGCCAGTTAGGTGCATGATTAATGGACGCAGTACGAAGAAGATCATCGCCAAGCCTAACAAGCCACCAATAACGTAGCGTATTGGCTGCTGTACTGTAGGGTCTTGCCACCACGGCAGTGCAGGAGGAGCATCAATTTCGATTGGGGTGAAGTTGAAACTCATTAAACTTAAGCTGTCACCTCGTGTGGCAGAGATACCAACAGCATCCATGATCATGTTTGAGATTTGCTCTTTATCGGCTTCACTCCACGCCACACCATCTGGCGAAGCTTTGGAGTTCAACAGAACCGAGACACTAAGCTTTTCTATTTGGCCTTGTTGGTATTGAGTACGACGAACACTACTACCTACAGCATATTGACGATTCACTTCAGATCGCGCATTCGTGTTTTGGCTATCGTTCGTTTCCACTTCACCAGATCCTGTCACTGGCGGTTGGTTACTTAGAGAACCAGGAACACCCAATGCAATTTGATCAACCGAGTTGTTATGAATGGTGTGCTCATTACGCACAACCGGCGCGTTATCCAAAATTTCTTGTGTTTCTTCAACTTGGCTAAAGTCCAGATCGGCAGCGACTTGTACGCGGAAGTTACTCGGCCCCACAATCGGCGTAAGCATATCTGCTGCGCGTTGGATGATCTGTTTTTCAACACTCTTCTGGTATTCAAGATATTTCGCGTTTACTTTGCCGGCTTCCGCAGAAGCGACATCCGCACTAAGAAGACGGCCATACTGGTCAATGACAGAAACAAATTCTGGCTTCATTGCCGTGACACTACCGACCACTAGGTTAATGATCGCTTCAACTTGTTCAGGCTTTAAGTCTTCACCAGGTTTGAGCTCAAGCATGACAGATGCTGAAGGATTCTCACTGTTTTGGCGGACGAATAGAGTTTGACGAGGTATTGCTAAATGAACACGCGCGTTCGCTACTGAGTTCAAAGACATGATAGTACGTACTAACTCACCTTCTAAACCATGACGATAACGCGCTGTTTCCATAAATTGGCTCGTACCAAGAGAGCTATCTTCCTTGAGCGAATCCAAACCTGTCGGCAGCTTAGCTTTAACACCTTTTGATGCAAGCAACATGCGTACCTTCGCAACCTCACCTTCTGGTACAAGAACTTGTCCATTTTGCTCTTGCATGCGGTAGCTTACGCCTTCGCTTTCTAATACCGACACAATTTCGCCGATATCAAAACGCTCTTGTTGGCTATATAGCGGACGAAAGCTCTGCGAGGAACTCCATAGTGCAACCACAATAATCGCTGCAACAATCGCAGCTAACACCGCAGATAGCACTAAGTTTCTCTGACTGCTAGACCAGATTTGCTTCAGCTTCGTTGTCACATCGTCCATGCCGTTGGCAGTAGAAAATGTCTGTGCTGTGCCGGTAGCCATAGCTGTGTTTCCGGCGACTTGGGGGGTTAGTTCTGACATGAATTACACCGGCATCTTCATAATATCTTCAAATGAGGTCACGACTTTGTTGCGCACTTGCATCAAAGCATTAAAGGACAAGCTGGCTTTTTGGCTCGCGACCATTGCACCAACTAGGTCATCACTTTTTCCTGTTTCTACGGCCGTCATTTTTTGACTAGCCACTGATTGATGTTGATTCACTGTATCCAACACATTTGTCATCGCTTGTGAGAACGATAAAGGTGCGTTTAGTGATTGTTGATCTAAAGGATTTGCACTCACGATAAACTCTGGCGGCTGCACTTGTGCCTGCATCGCCTGCATTTTTGACAACATAAGTTGCTCTGCCGAGACCGCATGAGTAGGTTGACTTGCCATCTATTTTTTCTCCTATTAGGCAGCCGAGCCTAGTGCCGACTGTAAATCAATACCATGTTCTCGCATTGCTGCGAGCTTGTAGCGTAGCGCTCGAGTAGAGACTCCAAGCGCGTTTGCGGTTTTCGTTCGGTTTCCACCAAACTGACGTAACTTTTCCAAAATAAACTGATATTCAGCTTGCTTCTTCGCTTCTACATGACCAAAACTTGAAGTTGGCTCTGCTGTAGGAACTGACGCGACAAGCTCAATAGGCAGCATCAGGTCATGGGCTGTAATGTAATCACCATGACGCATGACCAAAGCGCGTTGAATGACATTTTCCAACTCACGAATATTGCCCGGCCAGTGATACTGACTCAGCGCACTAATCGCATCTTGGGATAAGTGACAGCGGCTGCTATCTTGATACTTTTCAATAAAGAATTGGCTAATCGGTAGAATGTCCTCTTTTCTTTCACGCAAAGGCGGCCAGTGCAGAGGCAGCACATCTAATCGATAATAAAGATCTTCACGGAACGTGCCTTTTTGAACTTCCTCACGTAAGTCTTTGTTGGTTGCCGCAATAACACGAATATCGAGCTGAACGGCTTTATGGCTACCAACACGTTCTACTTCACGCTCTTGAAGGACGCGTAACAATTTAGCTTGAACCGCAGGTGACATTTCACCAATCTCGTCAAGCAGAATCGTCCCGCCATTTGCTTCTTCAAACTTACCGCTTTGAGAATTTGTCGCTCCGGTGAACGCGCCTTTTACATGACCGAATAGCACAGCCTCTAACATTGACTCTGGAATGGCGGCGCAGTTAACCGCCACAAATGGACCATTGATACGCGGAGAGTGCTCATGCACATATCGCGCCAGCACTTCTTTACCCGTTCCCGATTCACCTGTAATAAGCACACTCGCGTTAGTACATGCTGCACGATGCGCTAATTGCAGAACTTGTTTGCTTCTCCAAGACTCCGCAACAATGTTGGCCATTGGCTTACCTAACGCTTCAACACGTTTAAGCAGATTAACCAACTGATTAGATTCAAATGGGCGTAATAGATAATCAGTAGCGCCCGCTTTCATCGTCTCAGCAGCCAAGATGCCTTGTTCTTGGTCGACAATCGCAATAACAACACCCGAATTTCGCTGCTTTTGGTGACACGCGACAAACTCACGAACACACATATCCGGCAGCGTAGAGCTCACTAAAGTGATTTCTGCTCGCTCTTCAAGCAAAGCGCCTCGACCAGTACGAGTGTGTTTCGCGGTGTAACCTGCATTTTGCAACACATCCAATACTGGTTGAGCAAGAGCTTCATTTGGCTCAACCAACAAAATTTTCGTTTTCGTCATCATTGAACCTTAACTTTCGTTTGTTGATTTTGTGATTGTAGATCTGGGTGGTGTTTCGTAGCCGTATACTCGTTGTCCCTCACTAAACGCAGGGTGACACGTCGGTTTTTTGCTTGGCCATTAACCGAGTTATTGCTGGCAATTGGGTAACGCGAACCATGAGCTCGTGTTTCGATCATCGACTCGTCGACCCCAAGCTCAATCAAAGCGTTGGTGACTTGCTCTGCTCGAGTACGTGACACAGAAAGGTTCGTTAAACTTGAACCAACGTTATCGGTGTGACCGTCGATGAGGATTTTGGTCACTCGATCATCCACAGATACATAGCTATACAGCGCTTCTAGTGTTGCTTTCTGTCCACGACTTAACGTCTTCTGACCAAACTCAAATGAGAGCGCCATATCCCTTGCCTCTGAAAAAGACAATTTAGGCAATCGCGCGCGACACGCATTAAATGATTTCAATGCGTTTTGAGTTTGAAGAGTAGGAATCACAATCTCTGAAACAGAGGAAGCATTACTTCCTTTAAGTGACAGCGTCACCCAACTACCCGAAGCAATTGAATCCATGAATTCTTCAGCGCCTTTATTAAAGATGAAACGCTGAGACGGCTTAGTAAATTCAAGGGAACCAAATTCTTTTCTATAAAGCTCATTACTCCAAGGAGCATTTTGAGTTGTTAAAGCAATCGTTTTCCATTTATTGTTTTCATATTCTATATCGGAAATAAAATAGAATTTATTATTAGGTTCCGCTAGGAAATAAAACTTCCCATAGTCTTTATTTGATTGCAACAAGTTGCATTTGAATTTATTTCCCTCATATGTCCATTTAGAGAGGTCCATAGGGATTGTTAAGACTTCTTCTGAATATGACACTTTTGAAAAAATAAAACTGATAACAATAATTGTGTTACAAATTATCAAACGGACATGATTCATGTATATCTTACATTCCCATGACTTAAACCGTTTAATTAAATATGCCACCAAGCCGAGAGAACTGGCATAGCTAATCATTTTAATTACCTATTCTGAATATTAAAATTGGTTACAAAACGCTCAAGAGAGCACGCTTAGCCTCCAACGGAAGCTTTAAGCATAAAAAACAGTATCTTATAATTTATTTATTTGAAGTTGTTGTTACGCCATAAAGGCAATTTAAAAAATCTATAACAACTAAAACGCTCAACATTGTTATTTTATTTATTAAGCGATTTATAAAGAAAACTAACTCTTTTTAAATTTCATTAAAAGATTATGACTATATGAACAAAGCAACATGTGAACTAAAGTCACAATCTTAGAGTTTGGAGCTAAAAGATCATTAAAATTTCTGTGTAGACTACACGCCATTAAGTTAAAACACTTTCGATTGTTAACGCACGGTAAAATATAAATGGAAAATAGAGTTAGCGAGCCTATTTCTGATAGTCAACTACTTGATGTAGAATTATTAGGCAAACCTATTCATATCATTCGTGAGAAGCTCGATAATTTAATTTCAGAATCTTGCTCAAACCTTACGACTGAATTACAAAATTGGCTCAGCACAGGAAAAGTGGAAGCTAGCTTAACCTCAGTAGACTTGCACCGCTTTACATCGGTTGAGATGGACAAAGAGCAAACGTCGACCTATCAACATCAGGAAGGCGGCATGGTATTCATCCATGGTAGCCCTCACACGCTAATAAAGTTGGCTGATAGATTTTATGGTGCAAGTGCAGAGCGTTCAGCCGCTACTCTGACGGCCAGTGACTTACGTTTACAAGAGCGCATCAGTCGAATCATCATCGGTTGGCTTGCTCCTGGTGAAATGTGGGACACGGGTGAGTATGAGACCCCTAGAGGAATTGGCATTAACGTTCAATTAAACATTGCGTTTGACGATCATCAAGGCTCAATTCATCTCAAGCTAGATGGTCATCTTATTCAAACGCTGATCGAGCAGCTTGAACTGCAACCTGATACCGATTTGTTTCAACCTTTCTGTCGTTCTTTAGAGACGACCCCCGTTCGACTGAACGTTGTTCTAAGTAAAAAGAAGATGCCTTTAAGTGATGTGGTTGGCTTACAACCCAACGATATTTTACCTATTGAGCTTCTTAACACGGTTCCAGTAAGCATTGGCAACCAATCTCTATTTACAGGTCGTATTGCCGAGCAAGACGGCCAACTTGTTTTGATCTTTAACCCTGATAAGGAACCGCAGCGATGAGCGAAGCGCTAGAAACTAATGCATTCGACGCAGAAGAACTGAACTTTGATGATTTTCAATTAGAAGACTTTGAAGCCGAAGATACGCTCCAACAAGAACCAGCCACTGCGGAACGTGACCTTAGCTTTTTCAAAAGCATTCCTGTCACAGTCACGCTGGAAGTTGCGAGTAAGGAGATCCCACTTGGGGACTTAATGAAAGCGGGTGAAGGCACGGTTATCGAGTTGGAAAAGCTCAATGGCGAGCCTTTAGACGTGAAAGTAAACGGTTCTCTTATGGGCCACGCTGAAGTTGTCGTTGTCAATGATAAGTATGGACTTCGTCTGATCGATGTACATGACTCTGCATTGAGTGGCGTTGGTCAATAATCTTAGGTAGGCATCACAATGAAAAATCTGAGCGCTTGGCACCGTTGGTTACCTCTTTTGGTATTGGTGTCACTTTTGTTTGCTTTCCCAACAATGGCGGCTGACAACGGCTTAACTATCTTGTCCGTTTCTGATGGCGACACACAACAAGAATACAGCGTTAAACTGCAAATTCTGTTGTTGATGACGGCGCTCAGTTTTCTTCCAGCATTTATTTTGATGGCGACGAGCTTTACTCGAATTGTCGTTGTCCTTGCGATTTTGCGCCAAGCTCTTGGTCTTCAACAAAGCCCACCTAACAGAGTGTTGGTCGGGATCGCTCTCGCATTGACGTTGCTGATTATGCGCCCTGTCTGGAGCGATATTTATGAAAATGCGTTTCAGCCATACGACAACGGCGAAATCACGCTAATACAGGCTTTTTCTGTTGCAGAGAAACCAGTGAGAGAGTTCATGTTGGCACAGACGCACCAAAGCTCTCTTGAACAAATGTTACGTATTGCCAATGAGCCTCTCGACCAAAACGTTGAGGATATTTCATTTGCCGTTGTCTTGCCTGCATTTGTCATTAGTGAACTGAAAACCGCCTTCCAAATTGGTTTTATGCTTTTCATCCCGTTTTTGGTCATCGACTTGGTTGTCGCCAGTGTCCTGATGGCAATGGGTATGATGATGCTATCACCTTTGATTGTCTCACTTCCCTTTAAGTTGGTGGTATTTGTACTCGTGGATGGTTGGGCAATGACAGTTGGCACCTTATCTGCCAGCTTCGGTTAACTAGGAGCTGTTATGACCCCAGAACTAACCGTAACGTTATTTTCCGATGCAGTATGGCTGATCATTTTGATGGTTGCCGTATTGGTTGTTCCAGGCTTAATTGTCGGTTTGTGTATCGCCGTATTTCAGGCTGCCACACAAATCAACGAGCAAACACTCAGCTTTTTGCCACGTTTGCTCGTTACCTTGTTAATGGTGATTTTTGCAGGTCACTGGATGCTCCGTAAGATCATGGAACTGTTTGATTTCTTGTTCCACAACATACCAGGGATGATTGGCTAATGGCCATCACATTTGCAGAGCTCTCGGCGATACTCGGTCAACTCTGGTGGCCGTTTTTTCGTGTGGGAGCCGTATTTATTTCAATGCCTTTCTTCGGTGATGCAATTATTCCTGTTTGGGTTCGTACTTTACTGGCCCTCTCGATCGTTGTCATTACTGGACCGTTAATGCCACCCATGCCACAAGTCGAGTTATTCTCTATGACTTCCCTGTTCCTTGCTTTTGAGCAAGCTATTTGGGGGGTAATGTTTGGGTTAATTTTGCACATGCTCTTTAACGTTTTCACCATGCTTGGTCAGGTGATTTCTCTACAAATGGGCTTAGGTATGGCGATGATGAATGATCCTATTAACGGGCTTTCTGTCGCCATTTTGGGACGCATATTTCTGATTTTCTCAACCTTGCTGTTTCTTGCGCTAGAAGGACACTTACTCGTCATAGATATCGTGATTCAAAGCTTTGTTGTTTGGCCAGTCGGATCTGGTATCACATCGCTTTCTCTGCAAGGTGTTGTCAATATTTTCGGTTGGATGTTTGCCTCTTCACTCGCTTTGGCTTTGCCCGCTATTGTTTCCATGCTTCTAGCCAACATCAGTTTTGGTGTAATGAACCGAGCCGCACCATCACTTAATGTCTATGCGTTAGGTTTTCCTATGACGATGCTGCTGGGTCTATTCAGCGTATTAATCTCAGTTTCTGGTGTTCCTGGTCGCTACACGGCGCTCGTTCACGACACCATTAGACACTTGAGTAACTTTATGTTGGGGGGAGCATGAGCGATCAATCTTCTCAAGACAAAACTGAAAAAGCCTCACCGCAGAAGGTAAAGAAAGCCCGCCAGGAAGGACAAATTCCTCGCGCGAAAGAGTTTACTACTGCGGTGATATTTCTAGCGGTGGCGCTCTACTTTTACTCTCAGCTTAATAGTATTTGGGAAAGCATGTCGGGGATCTTTCGCTACAACATGATGCTGACACGAGCCGACCTAGAAAACCCTAAACAACTTGTCGAGCAATTGGGACAAAGTTTAGCGGTCATCATCGACATGCTATTACCATTGTTTACCGTCATTATTATCGTGACCTGTGGTAGTAGCCTTGTGTTAGGCGGTTGGATGTTCCGTCCCGCGAACGTGATGCCAAAGCTGAGCAAAATTAATCCTTTGAGCGGGATAAAGCGCATTTTTTCGGCCCGCTCAGTGGTTGAGCTCTTAAAGTCGACGTTCAAAGTAGCCGTGATCTTCGGCATCTTATATGGCTATTTAGACAACCACTTACAGCCATTACTTGGCATGCAAAACCTCCCACTCAGCCAAGGTTTTTCTCTAGTAATGTCAATTCTGTTTGAAGGCTTACTCTTAATGGGCTTCGCCTTGTTGTTATTTGGGGTTATCGACATTCCTTATCAGCGTTGGGAACACCTAAAAGAACTCCGCATGACGAAACAAGAATTGAAAGAGGAATTTAAAAATAATGAAGGTCGTCCGGAAGTAAAACAACGTATTCGTCAAATACAGCAACAGTTTGCGCGCCGTAAGATCGATAAAATGGTGCCGACGGCTGACGTGATCATCACAAACCCAACGCACTACGCAGTCGCACTGAAATACGAGCCTTCGCTTTCTGACGCGCCCTTTGTCGTCGCAAAAGGCGTAGACGAAACTGCTATGCACATTCAACGTATCGCCCGAGAAAACAAAGTGGAAATCATTAACTCCCCGCCACTTACACGTTCGATTTATCACACGACGGCGATTGAACAAGCAATCCCAAGCCAACTGTACATCGCAGTGGCACATATCCTTACTTACGTTTTGCAATTGAAAGCCTTTCGTAAAGGTGAGGGAAAAGAGCCAATTCCTTTACCTCATTTTTCGATTCCAAAACATTTGCAGCACTGATTAACCCGCGTTTATCCAAGGACACGAAAGTATGCTTAACCGGTTAAAACAACTTCAAACATCAACCAAAGGCTACGTTGGCATTCCAATCGTCTTGCTAATGATATTAGCAATGGTGATTCTTCCTTTGCCTCCTCTGCTACTGGATGCGCTGTTTACCTTTAATATCGTCTTAGCAATCCTAGTATTGCTGGTCAGCACAACCGCAAAGCGACCATTAGATTTCTCTGTTTTTCCAACTATTTTGCTGGTCGCAACATTATTACGTCTCACATTGAACGTGGCTTCTACGCGAATTGTACTCCTAGAAGGACATAATGGTGGTGACGCAGCGGGTAAGGTCATTCAAGCATTCGGTGAAGTCGTCATTGGCGGTAACTACGTCGTTGGTATGGTGGTGTTCGTCATCTTGATGATCATCAACTTCGTCGTAATCACCAAAGGTGGTGAACGTATTTCTGAGGTTTCAGCCCGCTTTACGTTGGATGCTTTACCAGGCAAACAAATGGCAATTGATGCCGACTTAAACGCTGGCCTTATCGATCAGGAAACGGCTCGCTTACGCCGTAAAGAAGTCGCCAACGAAGCCGATTTTCATGGTTCGATGGATGGTGCATCAAAGTTTGTGCGTGGCGATGCCATCGCAGGTTTGTTGATTCTGTTTATCAATATCATTGGTGGTATCAGTATTGGTGTCTTCGAGCATGGACTCGCTGCGTCTGACGCCTTTAAAACTTATGCCCTACTCACAATCGGTGATGGTCTAGTTGCTCAAATTCCTTCACTACTATTGGCAACGGCTGCCGCGATTATCGTTACGCGAATTAATGATAGCGATAATGGCATGTCGGAAACCATGCAAAAGCAATTACTGGCAACTCCTGCAACGCTATTTACTGTCGCAGGTATTATGGCGGTAATCGGTATGGTACCGGGTATGCCACACCTAGCCTTTTTTGCGTTTGCTGGCGCATTAGCGTTCGCAGGGTGGCGTCAAACCAAGAAGCCAGTGCAAGACTCCCAGATTGAAGAGGTCGAAGCACTTTCACAAGCGATGCAAGACGATGATACACCGCTGACATGGGATGATATTCCTCACGTCCAAACATTATCACTTGCGCTTGGTTACCGACTCGTCCATCTAGTCAACAAAGAACAAGGGGCTCCTTTATCACAACGTATCCGCGGTGTGCGTCGAAACCTTTCTGAACAAGTTGGCTTTTTATTACCTGAAGTTCGTATTCGTGACAACCTGAGCCTCAAGCCAAACCAATACACAATTTCTCTAAATGGCGAAGTCATTGAGCAAGGCTTTATTGAACCAGAGCGTTTAATGGCGATAGCGGTTGGCGAAACTTACGGTGAGGTAGATGGCATTTTGGGTAGCGATCCTGCTTATCAGTTGCCAGCTGTGTGGATTGAGCATCAAGATAAAGCAAAAGCACTTAATATGGGTTACCAAGTTGTCGATGATGGCACTGTTATTGCCACTCATATTAGTAAAATCATGAAGACAAACCTTGCAGAGTTGTTTACGCACGACGATGTGGAAGCAATAACCCAGCGTTTGACACAACAAGCCCCGAAACTAGCAGAAGCATTAGCAGCAGCACTTAATCCAGCGCAGCAGCTGAAAGTATATCGTCAGCTTTTATTGGACCAAGTGCCACTAAAAGATATTCGCACGATTGCCAACACAATGTTGGAATCCGCGGAAAATACAAAGGACCCGATCCTACTTGCATCTGATGTACGCTGTGCACTAAAGCGTACGCTTGTTAACTTAATTGCAGGACAAAAGAACGAATTAAATGTCTACGCACTGTCTGATGAGTTAGAACAAATGCTACTAACTTCACTGCAACAAGCACAATCCTCTGGTACGGTAACACTAGATAGCTTCCCAATTGAGCCAAACATTCTTGGTCAGTTCCAACAAAACTTGCCATTGATCAGACAACAGCTTAAACAACAGGGGCTACCTCCGATCCTTCTCGTTATGCCACAGCTGCGCCCTCTTCTAGCGCGTTACGCTCGCACATTTACACAAGGGCTAGCAGTATTGTCTTACAACGAAATCCCAGAAAACAAACAAATCAATGTGGTAGGAAACCTTGGTTAATCTTATTTCAACACATGCGATGTACGAACATTTGGTTGGTCTCGCAGTACAACACATCGTCACGGATGACGATCAATTAGTCTTTGATGCTTTAAAACACAATGATGTCCAACACGCATGCCAAGCAATTAGGGAAGCTCAATCAGGGGAAGTAGAATTCCAACACCTGACGTTGAGATTTGGTATGCGTGGAGAACAAAGTGTCTATCAATTCAAACTCTCTGAACAAATGCAGTACTGCCTGGATTTGTTCAGTCTTTACCTTGCACTAAGACAAACACAATTTCAGTTAGAAGCCTTTCATCACGACTTGATTAGTAATGTTGTCGTGCCGATTCGCGTGGATGCATTACTGTGGGAGCCTGGGGTTTATTTTCTCGAACAGACGATTCAATTCCACTCTTCTGCTTTTCAACATGTGATTCCTTCTCTTCAAGCTGATGAAACGTTATGTGATCGTGATAAAGTCGCCACACTCACCAAAAAGTTAAAAGAGAATGCATATTCACTTTGGTTTGAAGTCGCGACATCGCAAGTGAACTTCGAGCGCGTCGCAGACTTTAGTCCCGATATGATCAAATTGTCAGTCACACTAGAAGATAAAGAAGAAAGACACGCTTTCCTACCTATTGCTAAGTTCTTAAGAAAGCATAAATATACTTGGGTTGCCGGACGTGTAGCGAGTCAAACGGAACTTAACCGGTATCGTTTATTGGGTGCCAGTTATTATTTTGGTTATTTCAGCGATATCCCAACCTCTCTCTCCTTTCAGTCTTTTGATGAGGAATAGTTGAAACTCAACCATTTATATTTAAAACAGCACGATTTATTCGTGCTGTTTTTTTATTTATAACGGATAACCACAAGATCATTGGGCAATAGTTTCTTTAACTTAACTAAAAAATTTAGGCTTATATGATGATTTTCCCGGTTTTCATGGAATACAAATCACTAAAAATCATCAATTTTTATCTTTTTTAGAAATTTTTTAATTTTCAAATTAATCATTAAAGCCGACCGACCGCCTCTAGTTAGTGACAAGGGAATATCCCGAGGCCTGAAAGATATAGTGACTAACTAAGGAGACTAAGATGGCTTTATCAATGCACACTAACTACGCTTCGCTTGTAACTCAAAACACAATGAACACAACAAGCGGACTTCTAAATACAGCAATGGAACGTCTAAGCACAGGCTACCGTGTGAACTCAGCTGCTGATGACGCTGCTGGTCTTCAAATTGCTAACCGTCTAGAAGCGCAAACACGCGGCATGTCAGTAGCAATGCGTAACGCACAAGACGGCATCTCTATGATGCAAACTGCTGAAGGTGCGATGGATGAAATGACAAACATCGTTTACCGTATGAACGACCTTGCTACACAATCGTTGAACGGTTCAAACAGTGCAACAGACCGTGCGTCTCTTAACAAAGAGTTCACACAGCTTACTGCAGAACTAAACAACATCGTAGACAACACTAAGTTCGGTGGTCAAAACCTTCTTAAAGGCGGCGGCTTCGGTGCAGGTGACGTAACATTCCAAATCGGTGCATCTTCTGCTGAAACATTGACTGTAAGCGCAAGCGCAGGTATCGGTGAAATCACTACTATCCTTGCTGATGCAGCAATTACAGATGGTATCGATGACGCGACTAAAGCAAAAGCAGCACTAGACAAAATCAGCGGCGCTGACGGTCTAGTAGAAAAAATTGGTAGCTCTCGTGCAGACTTCGGTGCGAACATCAACCGTCTTGAGCACACTATGGCTAACCTTGGTAACATGGTAGAAAACGTTACAGCATCTAAAGGTCGTATCATGGATACAGACTTTGCAGTAGAGTCTTCAAACATGACTAAGAACCAAATGTTGATGCAAGCAGGTACAACTGTTCTGTCTCAAACTAACCAGCTTCCAAGCATGGCAATGTCCTGAGGGATCCCCTCATAATTTCCCCAAAGCACAACCATGTTTGAATAGATTTTGAGCAAGCAGGGTTGCAGCCGCG
>NZ_JAWOTE010000043.1:0-21113 GCF_033338695.1 Vibrio sp. Vb1166
TGTGGAAAGCTTAACAACTATGTTAGCTCATTTTTCTATCCTGCTTAGCCTCCTCCTGATCGTGACCAGTTCGCGCGGGTAGGCTGTGGAAGAAAAATAACCACACCAATTTCTAAGAACCCGCATGAGAATGCGGGTTTTTTTATATCTAAATACTGGAAGTAAACGATTCACTTGCGCAAAAGTGCAGAAATCAGGAAGGAAGCAAACATGAACGATCAGGTCATTATATTCGACACCACATTGCGTGATGGCGAGCAAGCGTTGTCAGCAAGCTTGACGGTTAAAGAAAAACTGCAGATTGCCTATGCGCTGGAAAGACTCGGCGTTGATGTTATCGAAGCTGGCTTCCCAATCTCTTCACCAGGTGATTTCGAGTCAGTACAAACCATCGCAAAAAACATAAAAAACAGTCGAGTTTGTGCCCTTTCGCGTGCCGTTGCGAAAGACATTGATGCTGCCGCTGAAGCATTAAAAGTGGCTGACCAATTCCGTATTCACACGTTTTTAGCCACTTCCACCATTCACGTAGAAGACAAACTACGCCGCAGCTACGACGATGTACTAGAAATGGCAGTCAACGCCGTTAAACATGCACGTAACTACACTGATGATGTCGAGTTTTCTTGTGAAGATGCTGGTCGTACTCCAATCGACAACCTATGTCGCATGGTAGAAGCCGCCATCAATGCAGGTGCGAGTACAATCAACATTCCAGATACCGTTGGCTACACCGTACCAAGTGAGTTTGGTGGGATTATTGAAACCCTATTTAACCGCGTTCCGAACATTGATAAAGCGATCATCTCCGTTCACTGTCACGACGATTTGGGGATGTCAGTTGCCAACTCTATTGCCGCCGTTCAAGCTGGCGCACGTCAGATAGAAGGCACGATCAATGGCATTGGAGAGCGAGCGGGTAACTGTTCACTTGAAGAGATCGCAATGATCATCAAGACTCGTCAAGAGTTTTTGGGCGTTCACACTGGCATTAAGCATGATGAAATTCACCGCACCAGTAAGTTGGTTAGCCAGCTATGCAATATGCCTATTCAAAGCAACAAAGCAATTGTGGGTGCAAATGCGTTTAGCCACTCTTCAGGCATCCACCAAGATGGCATGTTGAAGAATAAGAATACCTACGAAATCATGACCCCTGAGTCTATTGGCCTAAAAAACCAAGCTCTGAACCTAACCAGCCGCAGCGGTCGCGCTGCCGTGAAGAGCCATATGGATACCATGGGTTACAACGAAGACGAGTACAACCTAGACGCGCTGTATGCGGATTTCTTGAAACTTGCTGATCGCAAAGGCCAAGTGTTCGATTACGACCTAGAAGCCCTAATGCACTTCTCGAACTTGCGTGAAGAAGATGACTTCTACAAATTGAGCTACCTAAGCGTGCAGTCTGGCAGCGTAATGGCTACCACCAGCATCAAAATGCAATGCGGTGATGAAGAAATGTGTGAAGCAGCGGTCGGTAATGGCCCAGTTGATGCGCTATACCAATGTATCTACCGCGTGACAGGCTACGACATCGTTCTGGATAAATTCGACCTAACCGCGAAAGGTGAAGGTGAAGATGGTTTGGGTCAAGCAGACATCATTGCCAACTACAAAGGTCGCAAATACCACGGTACGGGTGTTTCCACCGACATCGTTGAGGCTTCCGGCCAAGCATTATTGCACGTTATTAACAGCATTCATCGTGCAGATAAAATCGAAGAAATGAAGCAGAAAAAGATTGCGACTGTGTAATAACAACCGGGCTACACGGCTCAGGAAAGAACACGCTCGTTGAAATAATTAAGCTCAAAATTAGAAAACTTAAAGGATTAACATGACAGACAAATCGTACAAAATTGCCGTCCTACCCGGTGACGGCATTGGCCCGGAAGTAATGGCGCAGGCACATAAAGTATTGGATGCAATCGAAAAGAAACATGGTATTGCGTTTGAGCGTGACGAGCATGATGTCGGTGGTATCGCGATCGACAACCACGGTTGCCCACTTCCAGAGAGCACAATAAAAGCATGTGAAGAGTCTGATGCAGTCCTATTCGGCTCGGTTGGCGGCCCTAAGTGGGAGCACTTACCACCAAACGACCAACCTGAACGTGGTGCCCTACTTCCACTACGCAAACACTTCCAACTGTTCTGTAACTTACGTCCAGCGCAAATTCACTCAGGTCTTGAAGCTTTCTCACCGCTACGTGCAGACATCTCGGGTCGCGGCTTTGACATCGTGGTAGTCCGTGAACTGACGGGTGGTATCTACTTCGGCCAACCGAAAGGTCGTGAAGGTGAAGGCGCAACAGAAAAAGCATTTGATACTGAGGTGTACCACCGCTTTGAGATCGAACGTATTGCAAAAATCGCTTTTGACTCTGCTCGTCTACGTCGCAAGAAAGTGTGCTCTATCGACAAAGCGAACGTTCTACAAAGCTCTATCTTATGGCGTGAAGTAGTCGAAGAAATCGCAAAAGACTACCCAGATGTCGAGTTGTCACACATGTACATTGATAACGCGACTATGCAGCTTATCAAAGACCCTGCTCAGTTCGACGTAATGCTGTGTTCAAACATCTTCGGCGACATCATTTCTGATGAATGTGCGATGATCACAGGCTCTATGGGTATGTTGCCATCAGCAAGTCTAAACGAAAGCAAATTCGGTCTGTACGAGCCAGCAGGTGGCAGTGCACCAGATATCGCAGGTAAGAACATCGCTAACCCTGTGGCACAAATCCTGTCTGCGGCACTGATGCTACGTTATAGCCTAGGTGAGGAAACGGCGGCACAAGACATCGAAACGGCAGTTTCAAAAGCGCTATCAGCGGGGGAACTAACGGGTGACCTTGCTGGTGACAACCCAGCACTTTCGACGTCTGAGATGGGCGATAAGATCGCTGAGTACGTCTTAAACTCTTAATACAAAACAGATTCATAATAAATACTAAATCCTCGGTCAACCAATGGCTTTCCTCTAAGTCATTGGTGCAATAGCAAGGCAGCAAGCCCATGTATATTAAGGCGTTTAGTTCGCTAAATAAGCTAAATAACTGGATAAACGGGTGTCGCTAACGCAGTTATTGCGGCAACGGCGATGAGGAAAGGAAGCAAACAATGGGCAAAACATTATACGAAAAAGTCTACGACGCACACGTTGCCGTCGCAGCAGAAGGGGAAAACCCAATCTTGTACATCGACCGTCACTTGGTACACGAAGTGACGTCTCCGCAAGCATTTGACGGCTTGCGTGAAAAAGGTCGTAAAGTGCGTCAGGTCAGCAAAACTTTTGCCACCATGGACCACAACGTTTCGACAACCACCAAAGACATCAACGCATCGGGTGAGATGGCTCGTATCCAGATGGAAACGCTATCGAAAAACTGTGAAGAGTTTGGCGTTACGCTTTACGACATCAACCATAAATACCAAGGTATTGTGCATGTTATGGGCCCAGAGCTTGGTATTACCCTACCGGGCATGACCATTGTTTGTGGTGACTCGCACACGGCTACACACGGTGCATTCGGCTCTCTCGCTTTTGGTATTGGTACATCAGAAGTTGAGCACGTATTAGCAACTCAAACGCTAAAACAAGCGCGCGCCAAAACGATGAAGATCGAAGTAAAAGGCAAAGTGGCTCCGGGTATCACGGCGAAAGATATCGTGCTAGCAATCATCGGTGAAACTACAGCAGCTGGCGGTACAGGCTACGTGGTTGAATTCTGTGGTGAAGCGATCACTGACCTTTCAATGGAAGGCCGCATGACCGTATGTAACATGGCGATAGAGCTAGGTGCGAAAGCCGGTTTGATTGCGCCAGATGAAACCACGTTCGAATACATCAAAGGCCGTAAATTCTCACCTCAAGGTGCCGACTTTGATGCAGCAGTAGAATACTGGAAGACATTAAAAACTGACGATGATGCTCAGTTTGATGCAGTCGTGACGCTAAACGCAGCAGACATTAAACCACAAGTCACTTGGGGTACTAACCCAGGCCAAGTGATCGCGGTAGATCAACCTATCCCAGCACCAGAAAGCTTTGCCGACCCAGTAGAAAAGGCATCGGCAGAAAAAGCATTGGCTTACATGGGCCTAGAGGCAGGCAAGTCATTGTCTGATTACAACGTCGATAAAGTCTTCGTTGGTTCTTGTACTAACTCACGTATCGAAGACATGCGCGCAGCCGCTGAAGTAGCGAAAGGTCGCAAAGTCGCGCCTCACGTTCAAGCGCTGATCGTTCCTGGCTCTGAGCAAGTAAAAGCGCAAGCAGAAGCGGAAGGCTTGGACGTTATCTTTAAAGAAGCGGGCTTTGAGTGGCGCCTACCAGGTTGCTCGATGTGTCTAGCAATGAACAATGACCGTTTGGGCCCACATGAACGTTGTGCGTCTACTTCAAACCGTAACTTTGAAGGCCGCCAAGGTCGTGATGGCCGTACCCACCTAGTGAGCCCTGCGATGGCAGCGGCAGCAGCAATTGCTGGTCACTTTGTAGATATTCGTGAACTAGACTAAGGAGCAAACCAATGTCAGGCTTTAAACAACACACAGGCTTAGTTGTTCCTCTAGATGCAGCGAACGTTGATACTGATGCCATCATTCCAAAGCAGTTCCTACAAAAGGTCTCCCGCCTAGGGTTTGGTAAGCACCTATTCCATGACTGGCGCTTCCTAGACGATGCTGGCGAACAGCCAAATCCAGAGTTCGTGATGAACGCACCTCGCTACCAAGGCGCGTCTATCTTGCTGGCTCGTGAAAACTTCGGCTGTGGCTCATCTCGTGAGCACGCACCGTGGGCACTAGCGGATTACGGCATCAAAGCGATGATCGCACCAAGCTTTGCCGATATTTTTTACGGCAACTCGATCAACAACCAAATGGTGCCAGTTCGTTTGACTGAACAAGAAGTGGATGAAATCTTCCAGTTTGTTGAGGCAAATGAAGGTGCAGAAGTCGAGGTCGACCTAGAAGCGAATGTCGTTCGTGCCAACGGCAAAGAATATGGTTTTGAAATCGATTCGTTCCGTCGTCATTGCTTGCTAAACGGTTTGGACAACATTGGCCTAACCCTTCAACACGAAGATAAGATTGCTGAGTACGAAGCGAATATTCCAAGCTTCTTGCGTTAAGACGCGTTAGTAAATACACAAATCAAGGGCTGGCAATTGTCGGCCCTTGATTTGTTTTGGGTGACTGATCTCATATCGCTTTGCTTACAGAATACCGAACGCCTCTGTTGAAATTCGTCATCCTGAACAGCGACGAAGGAGCGTGATTCAGGATCGACTACCAGAGCGCACTGTACAGATTCATACTGTCTTTACTCAAGAGTTTGTGGGTATTAGATTCCTGATATCGCTTATGCTCCTCGGAATGACAGCGAATAAAGGCCACTGATTACTGAAAGAAAACAAGCACTAAACTGGTCTACACTATCAACAATATCTCATTCAAAGGTATCTCTATGAAGCGTCTGTTATTGCTGTTGTGTGCTCTGGTTTCTTTCTCGACATTGTCCGCGCCTAAATCCGACTTATGGCCATATTGGAAACAATCGAATCAAGCCAACCAAACCCAAATTTCTCATCAAGAATGGCAACAACTGCTCGATACTTATTTAGTTGAACAAGGCGAGAATACCTTGTTTCGTTATAGCCAAGTCTCCTCTGTCGATAAAACTAAGCTGAAACAATACATCCAGCGTTTGGCAAAACTAGACCCTCTACAATACAACCAAGCAGAGCAATATGCCTATTGGGTAAACCTTTACAACGCCATCACGGTAGATCTTATTTTGGATAACTATCCAGTCGAATCAATCACCAAGCTAGGTGGTTTATTTAGCTTTGGTCCTTGGGGAGACGATGTGGTCGTGGTCAATGGGAAGGATCTAACTTTAAACGATATTGAACATCGAATTTTGCGTCCAATTTGGAATGACCCAAGAACGCATTACGCGGTTAACTGTGCCAGCCTAGGATGCCCTAATCTGCAATCTCAAGCATTCACTGCTGACAACACGCAAGCTCTACTGGATAGTGCCGCCAAAACATTTATCAACAGCAGCAAAGGCGTATCTATCCAAGGTAACACGGCACAGCTGTCTTCTATTTATGATTGGTTTGCAACGGACTTTGGTGGAGAAAAACAAATCTTCAAACACATCGCAAAGTACGCACCGCAATACAAAAACTTCTCTGGCAAAGTGAAATACGAATACGATTGGGACTTGAATCAAGCCAACTAAACTGGGGGATGTGAGGTCAATTAGCATTAGGGACATAATAGGCCAAAAGCTAAAGACACCGGCAACTCAAAGACTAAGACATGAAAAAAAAGGGCACTGAGTGCCCTTTTTTACATCCAAATGTTTGATAGAAAACGTCCGACTACTTAAAGCCTTTAACCTTCTTAATAAGATCGTAAGCGTTTTGAATCTCTTGAGATTTCTCTTTCGCGACGTTCATCATCTCTGGTGGTAAGCCTTTAGCCATCAATTTGTCCGGGTGATGCTCGTTCATCAGTTTACGATAAGCACGCTTAACGGTTTTACTGTCTGCATCTGAAGACACATCCAGAATTTTGTACGCGTCGGCCAACTGATCCGCTTGTGAAGCTTGTTGCCAGCTACCACCTGAAGATTGGCCTTGATGCTGACCATGAAAACCGCCCTGGCTTTGGAAACGAAATGCGGCTTCTTGCATTTGCAAACGACGCTCTAATTGCTCAGAAGAGAAACCCAAACCACGTGCAATCTTGTGTAGTACATTTCGTTCACTCGGGTGGATCGAGCCATCTGCAAAGGCCGCCGAGATTTGCAGCTCTAAGAAAAATTGCAACAAGTCAAAGCGACCAGCTGTCGAAATTTTCACACGAACAAGAACATCTTCTAACGGAAAGTCGCTGTCTTTACCTTCACGAAACGCGTCTTGCGCTGCGCGACGCTGTTCGCCATGCAAATTCATGCGGTCCATCATGGCTGAAGCCAGTTGGATTTCCTCTTTGGTGACTTGGCCTTTCGCTTTTGCCACATGTCCCATTACCGCAAACGCCGCTTTAAAAAACTCTTCTTGGCGCTGAGCTTGACTTGGCCCTTTTCCAAAGCCGCCAGTAGAGAACCCGGCTTGACTCAAGCGACGTGCTTTATCGAATTGATGGCCAATAAATAAGCCAAAGAGTAAACCTAGCGGCCCGCCAAGTAACAAGCCAAAAAAGGCACCCAGAATTTTGCCAAAAATATGCATTATGTGTTCTCTATCAATGAATTTTTATCGACGACGGCGGTCTTATAGTGCCGGATGCAACGATTTCCTTTATGATAATGGAATTAGTTTTATTTCGGCTAGGCCATTTCGCCTGCTTATCTTTGCAGCTATTTTGTCGTCATTATGCCACAGTGAATCAATACGCTGGGATAAATGCGACTATAGTTGATTCATTTGGCTATTACGCTAGGGTACAACAAGCCCTATAGCCATCGAGTAGTAGTGACACAGGAAAGTTCAATTCAATGCAACATTTCTCCCGCACATTTTTAGCGGCCTCTATCAGCACCGCCTTGTTTGTACCCACCACTCAAGCTGAAGCGAATATCCATGATAGTGTGCAGGAAATGCCCGCCACAGATCAATGTTTGGTCGATACAAGTGGCGAGGAGGACGCTCTTAATACCCCAGTAGTGGTAGAAGCTGACACCCTGCAAGCCATCAATGGTGACAAAGCTCAGTACTCAGGTAATGTACAAGTCACCCAAGGCCAGAAGAAAATTACCGCAGATAGCGTAACGCTGCACCAACAAGACAACGTCGTGGTTGCCGAAGGCAACGTGACTTTCAATGACGGCCAAGTCAAAGCTCGATCTGATCGTGTTACTAACGACATTAATCAAGATACGTTTTCACTTGAGAACACCGATTATCAGTTCCTTTGCCAACAAGGCCGAGGCACTGCAGCCTATATAGCTCGCACAGGTCAGTCGGTTTATGAACTCGAAGACGGCTCTATCACATCGTGCCCTCAAGGCGATAATTCATGGCGATTGGTTGCGTCAGGCATCGATGTTGACCAAGATGAAGAGACAGCGACGCTGCACCATCCTCGATTTGAAGTGTTAGATGTGCCTGTTTTCTATGTGCCGTATCTAACCATGCCAATTGGAGATACGCGTAAAACGGGTTTCCTCTTCCCTTCTTTATCGTACGGTTCTAGTGATGGTATGGAAGTCGAGGTGCCATTCTATTGGAACATCGCGCCTCAATATGACATGACACTCACCACGCTCTATATGCAGCAACGTGGTACAAAACTCGATACTGACTTCCGCTACCTAACAGATGGTTGGGGAAATGGAGAAATCAAAGGCGAATACCTCAATAGTGATCGCAAATATCAGGACGAGTCTCGTTGGGGCTACCAAGTTAAACACGACGGTATCATCAATAAACAGTGGATAGTCAAAGTCGATTACTCAAAAGTGAGTGATATTGATTACTTCCTCGATCTCGACTCCGACATTGGTAACCGTGAAGATGGTCAACTGGTTCAAGAAGGACAAGTACAATATCGTTCTGACTTCTGGGATGCCTCGTTAACCGTTCGTGACTTCCAAATCTTATTGAAAGAAGAGAACCGCCCTTATCGCCTGCTTCCTCAGTTAGACTTGAACTACTACACGCCGTTGTGGGGAGATTACCTTAACTTTGACGTGAAGAGCCAAGTCAGCCGCTTCGATACGAGCGATGCTGCGCGACCAAATGCGACCCGTGTTCACATTGAACCAGGGCTTACATTACCACTCTCAAACTCATGGGCAACGTGGACAACAGAAGCGCGTGTGCTCTCTACGTATTACTCTCAAGACTTAACGGGTTTGACAGATGTAAACTTGCAAAACCAGTTGGATGATGAAGTTTCTCGTGTTATTCCTGAGTTCCGTACGCATGCGCAACTTTACTTAGAGCGAGATACAAGCTGGATCAAGGGCTACACACAAACACTGGAGCCTCAGCTGCAGTACTTGTACGTACCTGAAGAAGATCAAACCAACATCTACAACTACGATACCACCTTGCTACAAACCGACTACTACGGGCTATTCCGCAGTCGTAAGTACAGTGGCATTGATAAAATCGCCTCGGCGAACCAGTTAAGCTACGGTGCGAGTACTCGCTTCTTTGATGATGACTATAAAGAGCGTCTTAACGTTTCATTTGGTCAGATTTACTACTTCGATAAAAAGACCAAACTGAGCAACAGCCCAAATCTTCCGGATGAGACCACCAATTACTCATCATGGGCGATTGAAGCTGATTTCAACTACAACGATTACTTGTTCTATCACGGTGGAATTCAATACGATATTGATTTGAGCTCCATGCAGTTGGCAAACAGTACCTTGGAATACCAATTCAACGGCGGCTTTATTCAGGGTAACTATCGCTACGTTACGCGTGAATACATCGAAGATACGATCATTCTCGAAAACCTAGACACAATTACTCGTAAAGGTATTTCTCAAGCAGGTATTGTAGCGGCCTACGAGTTCAACCCGAACTGGTCTGCGAGTGGTCAATACTACTACGACCTCAATGAAAATGCGGACCTAGAATGGTTAGCGAGCCTACGTTACCAATCTGACTGTTGGTACATTGGCGTCACTTACTCAAACCAATTGCTTGGTTGGGAAGACCAAGCTATCGGCAGCACCGGGGCATCACCTGAATACGAAAATAACTTCAGCGTTAACTTCGGTATTCAAGGCTTTGCGACCAACCAGCGTGAAGACACTGCTGTCAAAGAACTGGATGGTTCTGACAACGCGATTAAGTACGGCCGCCCATTCTATCTGAACAATTAATCAAAATAGGCGTCTTAAATGAATAAGACGCCTATTCAAAAATACTGACGGAATTTTAAATGAAAATTTGGAAATCAATCTTATTCACGACCCTACTCTCTTGCGGAGCGGTTGCAGCACCAGTAGAGATCGATAAGGTTGCGGTCATCGTGAATGACGGTGTAGTTCTACAAAGCGACATCGAAACAGCGATGAAAACGCTGCAAGCCAACGCTCGTCAAAGTGGAAAGAGCTTACCTTCTACCAGCGTGTTAAAAGAACAAGTCGTTGAAAAACTTATCATTGATACGTTGCAAGGCCAAGAAGCAGACCGTATTGGTGTGCGTATTGACGACAACCGTTTAAACCAAGCGATTGCAGAGATCGCACGTAATAATGAGCAATCGGTAGAACAACTCGCTGCTTCTGTAGAAAGTGAAGGTTTAAGTTACCCAGAATTCCGCGAACAAATTCGTAAGGAAATCGCCGCATCAGAAGCTCGCAATGCACTGGTTCGTCGCCGTATTAATATCCTTCCAGCAGAGGTCGATAGCCTTGCTGAGCAACTATCACAAGAAACCAATGCGACTGTTCAATACAAAATTGGACACATTCAACTGCGCTTCTCTGACGATAAAGAAAAATCTGCTGTAGAAGCAGAAGCTAAAGCGCTCGCGAAAAAGCTAAACGAAGGTGCAGATTTTACGGAGATGGCCTACACCTACTCTAAAGGTCCTAAAGCTTTACAAGGTGGTGATTGGGGCTGGATGCGTAAAGAAGAGATGCCAACCATCTTTGCTGATCAGATCAAGATGCAAAACAAAGGCAGCATTATTGGTCCTTTCCGTAGTGGCGTTGGTTTCCACATCCTAAAAATAGAGGATGTAAAAGGCCTAGAAACGGTTGCGGTAACGGAAGTAAATGCGCGTCATATTTTGATTAAACCAACCGTGATTCTGAGCGACGAAGGGGCGAAGAAGCAACTGAATGAATTTGTACGCCGCATCAAAGCCGGTGAAGCAACGTTCGCTCAATTGGCAACACAATACAGTCAAGATCCTGGCTCGGCAGCACAAGACGGTGAACTAGGTTATCAAACACCAGATCTTTACGTGCCAGAATTCAAGCACCAAGTAGAAACTCTGCCAGTTGGCTCAATCAGCGAACCGTTCAAAACCGTTCACGGCTGGCATATCGTTGAAGTGTTGGATCGTCGCCAAGTTGACCGCACTGACTCAGCGATGAAGAACAAAGCTTACCGTATTCTATTTAACCGTAAATTTAATGAAGAAGCGGGCGCATGGATGCAAGAGCTACGCGCAAGTGCGTTTGTTGAAATCGTGGATGACAACAATGACAACTAATACAATTCGTAGAATTGTCGTAACCGCAGGGGAACCTGCGGGTATCGGCCCAGACTTAGTGCTTGCCCTATCGAAAGAAGATTGGGCGCACCAAATTGTCGTCTGTGCCGATAAGAATATGCTGACGGAGCGAGCCAAGCAGCTTGACATCGAAGTCCAACTGTCTGATTACAATCCAGAAGAAGCACCTAAAGCACAAAAAGCGGGCACGCTTATCGTTGACCATATCCAAATATCGGAACCTGCGGTCGCAGGCGAGCTCAATGAAGCGAATGGCCACTATGTACTAAAAACGCTAGAAAGAGCGGCTTTAGGCTGTATGAATGATGAATTTGATGCTATTGTCACCGGCCCTGTTCATAAGGGGGTGATTAATCGCGCAGGTGTTGCATTCAGTGGTCATACTGAATTTTTCGCCGAGAAGTCACAAACGCCGCTAGTCGTAATGATGCTAGCAACGGAAGGACTACGCGTGGCGCTGGTTACAACACATATTCCTTTAGCTTATGTGTCCAAAGCTGTCACCGAAGAGCGATTAGAAAAAATCATCGATATTCTTCATAAAGACCTTGTAGAAAAGTTTGCTATCGCACAACCAAACATCTACGTTTGCGGGCTTAACCCTCATGCTGGCGAAGATGGCTGCTTAGGCCGTGAAGAGATAGAAACCATCACTCCGACACTGGAAAAAATTCGACAAGAAAAAGGTATCAACCTGATCGGCCCTCTGCCGGCTGATACCATTTTCAATGAAAAATATTTAAATGATGCTGATGCTGTTTTAGGCATGTACCATGATCAAGTGTTGCCAGTATTAAAATACAAAGGCTTTGGTCGTTCAGTAAACATTACTCTTGGTCTACCTTTTATTAGAACATCGGTGGACCACGGTACTGCATTAGATCTGGCAGGGACAGGTCAAGCGGATACAGGGAGTTTCCGAACAGCGCTCACGCATGCGATAGATTTGGTAGAGAAGAAACAATGAGAAATGATGTCCATTTAGGACACAAAGCGCGTAAACGTTTTGGTCAAAACTTCCTGAACGATCCATACATTATTGATGGAATCGTATCAGCGATTAACCCAAAACCAGGTCAAAACCTGGTTGAAATCGGTCCTGGTCTTGGTGCAATCACTGAGCCAGTAGGTCGTGAAGTAGATAAGTTCACAGTTATCGAATTAGACCGCGATCTGGCGGAACGCCTACGTACTCACCCTGAACTGGCAGATAAGTTGACCATCCATGAGGGTGACGCTATGCGTTTTGACTTCACTCAACTAGTGAAGCCAAACAACAAGCTGCGCATTTTTGGTAACTTGCCGTACAACATTTCTACACCATTGATGTTCCACCTTTTCGAGTTCCATAAAGACATTCAAGACATGCACTTTATGTTGCAAAAAGAAGTGGTAAACCGCTTAGCCGCCGGCCCTGGCAGCAAAGCTTACGGCCGTTTAACGGTAATGGCTCAGTACTACTGTAAAGTGGTACCGGTACTGGAAGTACCGCCAACGGCATTCGTTCCACCACCGAAAGTGGATTCTGCCGTTGTTCGTTTAGTGCCTTACGAAGAGCTGCCATGCCCGGCGAAAGATCTGCGTTTGCTCGATCGCGTTTGTCGTGAAGGCTTTAACCAACGTCGTAAAACAGTTCGTAACTGCTACAAATCGTTGTTAAGCACAGAAGTACTAGAAGAGCTAGGTGTTAATCCAAGCATGCGTCCAGAGAACCTGACGCTAGAACAATTCGTCGCAATGGCGAACTGGCTTGCTGATAACCCGCAGCACTAAGAACTCAAACAATGAGCCAAACCCTTGTAGGTTTGGCTTATTATTATTGGGATATTACGTTTCTGAGGAGTGCACATGGACGTCATTCAACCTTGCATCAAAATTCAAGTTCACACCAAATACATCGAAGAACAGTCCAACCCAGAGCTACAACGCTACGTTTTCGCTTATATCATCACCATCAAAAACCTTAGCCAGCAAACCGTACAGTTAGTGAGCCGCCGCTGGCTAATCACAGACTCGAATGGCAAGCAAATGACAGTTGAAGGTGACGGAGTGGTAGGCCAGCAGCCCTTTATTCCAAGCAATGATGAATACACGTACAGTAGCGGAACCGCGTTAGAAACCCCTGTCGGCGTTATGCAAGGACACTACAAAATGCTGGATGAGAAAGGGCAAGAGTTCATCACCGAAATCGAACCATTTCGCTTGGCTGTTCCAAATGTTTTAAATTAGTAAATTGGAGATTCAGTGGCTACCTATATTGTTGGTGACATCCAAGGCTGTTTTGATGAATTGCAGCGACTACTAGAAAAAGTATCTTTCTCTGCGAAAAAAGACCAACTTTGGCTTGCTGGTGATTTGGTCGCCAGAGGGCCTAAATCACTAGAAACGTTACGCTTTGTGAAGTCACTTGGCGCAAGCGCAATCGTGGTGCTTGGTAATCACGACCTCCATCTTCTCGCTGTGGCTCACGGGATAAAAAAGGTCAAAGACAAAGATAAAACCGCACCTATTTTCACGGCCCCCGACAAAGAGGAATTACTGACATGGCTAGCTCAGCAACCTCTATTGGCCGAGCATGACGAGTTCGTGATGTGTCACGCTGGCATATCACCGCAGTGGAATCTAAAAACAGCGAGAAAGTGTGCCCGTGAAGTTGAGCGCATCATCCAAAGTGAAGAGCTGCCTTGGCTATTAAAAAACATGTACAGCAATCAACCGGATTCCTGGGATGACTCTCTACAGGGTTTGGACCGATACCGCTATATTATCAATGCTTTTACGCGGATGCGCTTTTGTTTCCCTGATGGTCGTTTGGATATGGATTGTAAATTGCCACCGCAACAAGTTTCCGGTAACGAACTTATTCCATGGTTTGATGTGCCTAAACGTATTCACTTAAATAAAGCGGTGCTCTTTGGGCACTGGGCTGCACTACAAGGCTATATGAACAACGAAGTCATCGGGCTAGATACTGGCTGCGTTTGGGGCGGAAGTCTGACCATGATCCGTTGGGAAGATAAGAAAATTTTCACTCAGGATGCGTTAAGTTAAACACTGAATAACAGTCGATAATCCATAGTAGGAGGAATACCTGTCACTTAACACTTCCTGTAGGGTCATTCCAACGAGCCTTAACGAGACTAGGAATCTAATATCCTCGCGCTGCGAATAGATAGAAATACCTTTGACAACAAGGTACTCGTATAGAGGCTCCTGAATCTCGCTCTTTCGTCGCTTTTCAGGATGACGGTAGGTTGGGGTGGCCGCTCGCTGTTACACGAACGGCATTACCGTATTAACTACGCGGTGTTAATCTCGAATTACTTTTCTAACACAGTAAAGCGCATGTTGTAGGCGTTCTTCTCATCGGCTTGATACATTTCTGAGTAAGTTTCCTTAAACTCGTCTCCCCAATCTGGGAACTGAGTATCACCATCAATGGCCGCTTCAATGTGTGTTACATACAGTTTATTGGCCACAGGCAGACAAGTGGTGTAAATCGCACCACCACCAATGATCATCACTTCTTCCACATCACCTGCGACTTCCAGAGCCTGCTCAATCGATGTTACGGTAGTGACACCTTCGATCTTTAGTGTCTCATCACGGCTAATAACAATATTTAAGCGACCTGGTAAAGGGCGACCAATAGACTCATAGGTTTTGCGTCCCATCACAACCGGTTTTCCCATGGTACAACGCTTAAACCAAGCGAAATCGGCGGGAAGATGCCAAGGCATTTGATTGTCTTTGCCAATGATGCGATTGTCGGCCATCGCGGCAATCATACTAATGATCATGTTAGGTCCTTATACAATTGGTCTGCGGCGATAGAATAACAGCCCCGGAACCGCAAGACCAACTGCTAAACCTGCAATAATAAACATGGCCTTAAGAAAGTTTTCCATACAGGTTGCGACAAGCTCGGGTGAGTAGCCAACATGATTGATTTCTACCATAGCGATCATTGCTTTGTACGCAAACACACCCGGCACCATCGGGATCAAAGCAGCCACAGTAAACACTTTTGGATGCGCGAGAAAACGGTGAGACCAGTACACACCAATCATCCCAACTAACGTCGCAGCAAAAAAGGTTGCCCACTCAATAGGAATGCCAAACTGCATCATCAAGTAGCGGCTACCATGACCAATCGCGCCACCAACAGCGCAATACACTAAGGCTCTTTGTGGCACGTTAAAAACCAATGCAAATCCTACGGCGGGAATCGCCGCAAAAAACATGTCATTCAAAAGGCCAAACATCAAATCAAATAAACTCATTAGATAGCCCACCCCCAAATTCCAGTTACACTCATCGCAGCAACGATCCCCAAACATGTCGCCAACGTTAGTAAACTAGCCATCACAAATCGAGCAATCCCCATATTAATGTGGCCTTTCAACATATCTGCGACAGAGTTAATGAGTGGGAAACCAGGTACAAGCATTAATACTGACGATGCCATTGCTACGGTAGGTAGATTACCGATTTGGTAAATTTCCGCCTGTGCTGAAATTAAGGTGGTCACAAAAGCGGTCGCAGCAAAGTTCAATAGAGGGTTGAAATGACGATGACCAATTTCTTGGCGAACGATCATGCCACCAGCTGAAGCTAAAAAGGTCATAATGAATACTCCCCAATCACCACCAGCTAGATGACTGAATGCCGCACAAGACAAGCCAATCATAAACACCACCAACCAGCGGTTATAACGCTCTGGACTGATAGCGTTCAGCTTTTTCTGCGCCATGGTTGAATCGAGCAAACCACGTTCCATCATGATACAGATTCGTTGAATTTGCGTAATAACGCGCATATTGATGCCACGATCAGCGCAGCTTCGGGTGGTGGTGATGCAATGCCCATCCATTACCGTCGTCACAACCAATGCATTAGCTGATAGTGCTACCGCAACTTCATTCACCCCACAAGCAAGGCCAATACGACGCATAATATCGCTCACAAGAGTACTTTCAGCACCATGAGCAAGTAGCATTTGTCCGGCTTGGGCGACAAGACGAGAAATCGATCGTTGAGTAGATACCGCCAACTCTCTAGGCGGTATGGTTTCTAGAGTCATAAATAAGTCTAATTCCTTTTAGGGTGTTACTCATTCATACGCGCGAGGGCCAAACTAACCCTCAAAAAAACACGACGTATCAGTTATTGTGCCGTAAATCACATCACCTAAATATGATTTAGATACAAAAAAAGCCGCAATAAATAATTGCGGCTTAATGAATTATAGGCAAACAGGCATTGTTTGACCGTTCTGATTAGTCACGAACGTAGACAACGTGACCGTCATCTTCTTCATCGTCCCAGTCATCCCAATCGTCGTCGTCATCTTCAGTGATAACGTCTTTACCCGCCATCGCATCTTTATGGTAATCATCCCACATGAAGTTAACTTTATCTTCTTCAGCCACTTCTTCCTCTTCGCGAGGTAGGTTATCCATAAAGTCAGCCAGTTTGTAACAAAGCTCTTTAGTACCGTTACGATTGATCGCCGAGATCTTAAAGTACTCGTCTTCCCAACCTAGTGCGTCTAAGATTTCTTGGATCTTCTCATTCGCTTCTTCTTCAGGCATTAGATCAACTTTGTTGAACACTAACCAGCGCGGCTTACTTGCCAGTTTTTCGCTGTATTGTTCTAGTTCATCAATGATCGTCAATGCATTTTGCACCGGATCGGACTGATCAATTGGCATAATATCGATCATGTGCAGCAACACTCGACAACGCTCTAAGTGCTTCAAGAATCGAATACCAAGGCCAGCGCCATCTGCTGCACCCTCGATCAAACCAGGGATGTCTGCAACAACAAAACTTTTCTCTGGTACGACACTTACGACACCCAAGCTTGGGATCAAAGTCGTGAATGGGTAATCAGCGACTTTCGGTTTTGCTGCTGATACTGCGCGGATAAAGGTTGATTTACCAGCATTAGGTAGACCAAGCATACCCACATCAGCAAGAAGCAATAGCTCAAGGCGAATTTCGCGTACTTCACCCTTTGTACCCAATGTTCTCTGACGAGGCGCGCGGTTTACTGAAGATTTGAAACGCGTGTTACCTAGACCGTGCCAACCGCCTTTTGCGATCATCACTTTCTTACCGTGTTCAGCAACTTCCGCCACGATTTCATTTGTGTGGATATCCACAGCGCGCGTACCCACAGGTACACGAAGAACAATGTCTTTACCACGCTTACCTGTACAGTTACCACCGCGACCGTTTTCACCACGCTCAGCTTCGTAGAAGCGCTGGAAACGGTAATCAATCAGGGTATTTAGGTTTTCATCAGCTTGGATATAAACATCACCACCGTCACCGCCATCACCGCCATCAGGGCCACCTTTAGTGATGAATTTTTCACGCCAGAAACTGACAACGCCACTACCGCCATCACCAGCCTGAACTTTTACTACCGCTTCATCTACGAACTTCATCTTTTACTCCGACTACTTCGTGCGTGGATTAAATCTTACTATGTCATCCGACAATTTTAGCAGATGACAGATCTAAGCTCCCAGATTCAAATCGCTTAGGATCTTAGCGAGAAACTTCGATATGTCGACTGCCACAAATAAAAAACCCCGCCGATTCGGCAGGGCTTTTGAATTCAGCTTAAAGCTATTAAGTAATTTGGTTAAAAACCTAATTACTCAGCTTCGATGCTTACAAACTTACGGTTCTTAGGACCTTTCACTTCGAACTTCACTTTACCTTCAGTAAGAGCGAATAGAGTGTGGTCTTTACCGATACCTACGTTGTTACCAGCGTGGAACTTAGTACCACGTTGACGAACGATGATGTTACCTGCAAGTACAGATTCACCACCGAAACGCTTAACACCTAGACGTTTGCTTTCTGAATCGCGGCCGTTACGAGTAGAACCACCAGCTTTTTTGTGTGCCATTGTTAAACTCTCCTAATAGATTAAGCGTTGATACCAGTGATCTTCACTTCAGTGAACCACTGACGGTGACCCTGTTGCTTACGAGAGTGCTTACGACGACGGAACTTAACGATTTTAACTTTATCGCCACGACCGTGTTGTACAACTTCAGCAACAATTTTGCCGCCCTCTACAAGAGGAGCACCAACTTTGATGTCTTCGCCGTTAGCAACAAGAAGAACTTTATCAAATTCTACAGTTGCACCAGTTTCAACGTCTAATTTCTCTAAACGAAGAGTTTGACCTTCGCTTACACGGTGTTGTTTACCACCAGATTGGAAAACAGCGTACATATTTTACTCCGCTTTTTCCGCACAGCCTTTCTTGAGGGTGTGCGCTAAACTAATCATCAATAGGGCGCAGATTCTACAGAATAGATGCTCCTATGACAAGCCATATTTTGAAAAAATTGGCGAAAAGCTAATCGCCAAAGAAAAGTGCGGCAATCATGCCCTTTAGTAATGTATTAATCAACGTTTTTTAGTGTATTATTCAACAATTATATAAATCGAATAAGCCTTGCAGGGTCTAACTTCAGCCGGATATACGATGGATTTTAAAACTATCCAAGCGCTTACTGCCGATGACATGGCAAAAGTGAATGAAACAATTCAAGCCCAACTTAATTCTGATGTCTCTTTAATCAACCAGCTCGGTTTTTATATCGTGAGTGGTGGAGGCAAACGTCTAAGACCGCTTTTAGCGATACTGTCAGCCCGCGCACTTGGTTACCAAGGCAATGGTCATACAATGGCAGCTGCGTTTATTGAGTTCATCCATACAGCGACTTTGCTGCATGATGACGTGGTAGATGAATCAGACATGCGCCGTGGTAAAGCCACTGCGAATGCAGCATTTGGCAATGCGGCTAGCGTATTAGTTGGGGACTTTATCTATACACGCTCATTTCAGATGATGACAGAACTAGGATCCATGAAGATCCTTAAACTAATGAGCAATGCCGTAAACGTGATCGCCGAAGGTGAAGTACAGCAGTTGATGAACTGTAACGACCCTGACACGACAGAAGAAAGCTACATGCAAGTCATCTACTCTAAGACTGCGCGCTTATTTGAATCCGCAACTCAAATCGGTGCAATCTTAAATGATGCTCCTGAGCATGTTGAAATCGCAATGCAAAATTACGGTAAGTATCTAGGCACTGCGTTTCAGCTCATTGATGACGTCATGGATTACACTTCTGATGGCGAAGACATGGGTAAAAATGTGGGTGATGACTTGGCCGAAGGCAAGCCAACTTTACCTCTACTCCATGCTATGCGTAATACCACACCAGAAAACGCCATCATGATTCGTGAAGCGATTGAGAAAGCGAATGGAATGGAGCGCTTAGAAGAAATTCTTGCGGTCATGAAAGAAGCAGGCTCTCTGGAATACACAACGCAAAAAGCTCTAGAAGAAGCAGACAAAGCAATCGCAGAACTATCAGTGTTGCCAGAGTCTGAATACAAACAAGCGCTTGTTACTCTGGCTCATGTCGCTGTACAACGCACGAAGTAATCAATAGCTACCCATAACGCAAGGCTTATAGCTAAAAGGAAGAGCATGCTCTTCCTTTTTTACGTTTGATACCTAATGACGACGCCCCGAGGCGCTAGTAATATCTGTCACTACCGCCATGCAGTTGTGGATCATCTTCTATTTCATCAAAGCTAACGGCGAGCTGCTGTTCAGTCCCTTGTTTGGACAATAATACTGTCTCTGCTTCATGATCGACCACTAATATCGTACCGACGCCTTGTTGGCACTCAACAACCATGCCTTTACGGATTCGACTCGCTTCCATCATCTTCTCCTTCACTACGTGGTTTTATTCGACCATTTTTACGAAGTTGAGAAATCAAGGATCAAAAAAGCCGATCAAAATGATCGGCTTTCTTCTTATATAGGCTTTCTAGATTACTTTGCGAATTCAACACCAATGTTGATGTCGCCATTTAGTGTTTCTAGCATACCGTCTAATGCAGACTTTTCGTAATCGCTGAGTTTGCCGTAGCTTAGTACTTCTTCAACGCCTTCTTTACCCAGTTTCACAGGTTGCGCGAAGTAAGTCGCGTGTTCGCCGTCGCCTTCAACGTAAGCGCACTCAACTACGCCTTCTTCACCTTGAAGAGCACGAACCAGAGACAGACCAAAGCGACATGCAGCTTGGCCCATTGATAGTGTTGCACTACCACCACCCGCTTTAGCTTCTACAACTTCAGTACCTGCATTTTGAATACGTTTCGTTAATGCTTCTACTTCTTCAGCTGTAAACTCAACACCTTCTACTTGAGACAGTAGAGGTAAGATCGTTACGCCAGAGTGACCACCAATAACTGGCACGCGAACGTCACCTGGATCTTTGTCTTTAAGCTCAGCAACAAACGTTTCTGAACGGATAACATCCAACGTTGTTACACCAAATAGACGACGCTTATCATAAACACCCGCTTTTTTAAGAACTTCAGCAGCAATTGGCACTGTTGTATTTACAGGGTTTGTGATGATACCAACACAAGCTTTCGGACAAACAACCGCAATCTTCTCCGCTAGCGATTTAACGATACCAGCGTTTACATTAAATAGATCCGCACGATCCATACCTGGCTTACGCGCAACACCAGCAGAAATTAGCACAACATCCGCGCCTTCTAGTGCTGGAGTAGGATCTTCACCAGCGTAACCTTTGATAGAAACTGGCGTAGGGATGTGGCTAAGATCAGCGGCCACACCAGGAGTTACTGGAGCAATATCATATAGGGCTAGATCAGAACCAGCAGGAAGACGGTTCTTAAGTAGAAGGGCCAGGGCTTGACCGATGCCACCAGCGGCACCAATAACGGCTACTTTCATGTAGTTCTCCTTGAGAGTATTTCTCTTATAAACGTATTCGTAGGGTAGTTTGTAACCAACT
>NZ_JAWOTE010000044.1:0-20254 GCF_033338695.1 Vibrio sp. Vb1166
ATCCAACCACTGTGGGAAAACGCTGACCGTGTTCCGCCCTGCGACAAAAGCACAACGGGAAATTTTCCACTTGCTAACGGGGCATCTAACTGCGTTTCGACTGATTTAAAAATGTTCCCCCTACCAAACGTGAAATTGTTTTTTTCGTTCGTTGTGGGATACCAATAATAGACTTCTACTGGCTTATCTCTGTCTTCACTGAATCCCGTTTTGATTGTTAGCGCAGAATGGTATTTCGGCTCATTCGTACTGGCGCTGGCACTGACACACAATGTAGCGAGTAGAAAAGACATTATTATTTTGGTTTTCATTTTTCCCTCAGCCGGTCAACACATTATTCTGCACGGCATCTAGAAAAATAACGCGCAGGAGATTCTCCATATATTTTGCGAAACATAGCAATAAAGTTACTTGGAGTCGAGTAACCCAAAGCAAGTGCCTACTTTGAACTGCGCCAGCACTCTCTTGGACAGAAATGATTTAGAGCATTTACTTAAATTAGCAAAATGCGAATAACTTCTGGTATGGAAAATCTGTGTCCAATCTGGCAGGAGCAGTTTAGTTATTGGAAATGCAGCTTTATCGAGACGTTCTATATGTATTGGCTTAACAAAGTTGTTGCGAGCTTCAATGCAATACCAAACATGATGCATGAAATCGCAGAATCTAAAATTCTCCATGTTCTTGGCTTACTAAAAAGTGGGATCAACTTGTTAGCCAAATACACTAATCCATAAAACCAGATCCCTGATGCAATCAGTGCCCCTATAACAAACAATAGTTTTTCATCAGGTTCCATTTGAGCAGTCACACCACCAAGGATCACCACCGTATCCAGATAGACATGTGGATTTAAAAAAGTGATAGCCATCGCCATTAAAACGACTTTTAACCAACTCTGGGCAATGTCCGAATTTTCCAACTCTAGGTGACTTGAACCATTCCATGCTGATTTTGCAGATTGGTAGCCATACCAGAAAAGAAATACTACGCCGCCAAGAGTCAAAAGGTCTTTCCATAATGGTGCTTTATAGAGCAGTGTCCCTATACCAAGTACACCAGTACTGATCAGTAGAATGTCTCCAAGAAAGCAGATAGTGGCAACGGACAGTGCGTATTGCTTTTTTAATCCGCACTTTAATAGAAACGCATTTTGGCTACCGATTGCGACAATCAAACTTCCAGAAACAACGGCACCCGTTAACAAAGTATTTATCACATCAAACCTCAATGGATTTTGAAGCAAACACCAACGATTGCTCTATCACTGAATCAGGCATGATCACTTGCAAGTGTTTAATCATTTCTTGCCCCGCCTCCTGCAAGTGTTCTAGTCGCATTTCAGGCAAGCTTTCTAGAATAAACCACATGTTAAGTGTGCCAGATTCAATTCGGGTTCTGACACCCTGCCTCCAGTTCCAACGACGACAAGTAACGCCTACTTCATCGCGCCAAATTACTTCCCCAACATCAGGGTTTTCAATTGAAGCCTCACCATTTTTCATGGTGTCAAAGGATTCAGAGCCATCTGCGATAGTGAGTGTTGGCGCTCCTTGATAACTGTCCATATCTTCACCACCTACGGGTATGGCGTATCGAATACTGATGGCATTATAAATATCCACAATAGGGTCAATGCTCTGCATTCCTCCATCTTTCAATACTCGTTTTCGCAGTGCAGCAGCCGAGCAAGGGGTTCGATTTGGTTTAGCGCCAAATTGACGAAAAACGTCTCCCCACGCATTGATGTGTGATTCTGCCCATGGATAGTCGTTCTCAATGACGGAAGTACATGCTTCTTGCAGAACCCGTTTTGCATACTCTTGGCTCTGAACTTCCGTTCCTTTAACGGATATGCTCAATGCTTTGAACTCTGGTGCAATCTGGGAAATTCGAGCATCGATTGACGGCACTACAACAACCATTAGATAATTCCTTCAGTGATTCATTTTCATGCAAGATACATTACAATGACCAAAAAAGTCAATATATCGACCAATGGTGGCACTGATGCTGATTTCATTAATCAAGCGGTAGCCGCAAGGATCAAGGAACATCGAAAAAGGCTCAAGTTGTCACTGGATGCCCTGTCAAAAAGAGCAGGGATAAGTAAAGGCATGTTAGTAGAAGTAGAGAAAGGGGCAGCTAACCCTAGCATTTCGACGTTGTGTAAACTGTCTGCTGCCCTTGGGATTTCGGTTGCCGATATTGTGAATGTTGCGAGTAATCCAACAGTCAACATCATTGATAAAGAGGACATTCCAACGCTTTGGACTGGCGAGCACGGTGGTAGCGCAAAACTTCTGGCGGGAACAAGCGGCCCAGATATGATTGAGTTGTGGCGCTGGAATATGAAACCATCAGAAGTTTTTGAATCAGCAGGTCATCCACAAGGCACGTTTGAACTTTTTCATGTTGAGTCTGGAATACTCACTTTGAATATTGATGGGAAAGCCATAGAACTGCATGAAGGTCAGTCCGCTATAGCTAAAACGGATGTCCCTCACAGCTACTCAAACCAAGCAGATTCGGATTTAGTTTTCACTATGAGCGTTGCTGAGTTACATCGATAAGCCCACTCATTTAGAGGCGAGTTCAAATAAGATTTATTAAGGCAAAGCCATACTCACAATAGATGGATTAGTACTAGCCCCAAGTAACAATGGGGCACTTTTGCGTTAGAAAGTACTCAACATGAAGGTTCTCGACAAAGATGAATCAACTCGATGCTGCCCAAAAGACGTCTAAGCGAGTTTCAGATTTCAAGTAACTTTTGAGACTTTGAGCACTTTATGTATATCGGTGTGTTCAATCCTAATAGAGCATTGAATAGTTAGATATTGAACAATCCATGTGAACTATGAAACTTAAGTTAACCGTGTGATTTGCTCTCTTACGATATCTAAAGCTGATTGCAATTGTAATCGGCTTAATGGACCTGCAAGTGATATCCTCACTGCTGCCGGCACTTCATACCGACCCACAGCAAACATTTCCGCTTCCCTCACTCTGACACCATGTTTCAACAACGACTGGTTAAAGTGATACCCTGTTAATGGCTCAGGCAAAGGTAGCCACACATTGTAACCAGGAACACCAATCTGGATTTCGGGAAATACTGCCTTCCAGATCCGATGACGTGCACTGAGTTCCATCGCTATCTCTTTGTCCACGGCTTGCATAGCTCCGCTAGTTAACCAACGACAAACAAGGTCGATTATCAAAGGGCTAACATACATACAACTGACTCGTAGCGCACGTTGCAGTAAATCTTTGAACGACAAAGGCAGAATGATGAAACCCAGCCGCAATCCACCTGCAAAGTACTTAGAAAAACTGCCCACGTATAAGGTAATATCTGGAGCGATAGCAACTAAGGGACTCTTTCGATGAGACGGTGGGCAGTAGAGAACATCGTCCTCAATAATCAACACATTGTAACGACGACATATCTCTATGATTTTTAGTCTTCGGCTATCCGTTAACTGAGCTCCGGTCGGGTTCTGTATTCCCGGCGTAAGATAAAGCAGTTTTGGGCGATGCCTCTTACAGTGCAAAGCCAGATCTTCTGGATCTAATCCATATTCATCGACTTTTACTGGCACTAGCTTTCGTTCAGATTGCTGACATGCATAGATGAACTCTGGATAACACAGCCCTTCAGCAAGAATTGTATCTTTAGGGCGGCTTAGAGATTGAATAATCAACGATATCCCGTGTTGCCCTCCATGAGTCCACACTAGACGCCGTGCATCAATATCGATATTGAATTTGGTCATCAGCCATTGTCGAAGAGTCTCGTTATGACCCCGAATGCCATCAGCGGAGTAGTAATCCAGCACGGCTGCCTGCGCAATTTCCTCGTGTGATAGCTCTTTCAACGCATTCGCAAGAAATTTCGGCTGCGATAATAGCAAAGGTCGGCAACGTGCCAGATCAATGCCTTTTTCTTCCAATACCGGATGATAAAAGTGGTTCAGTTCAGTTTCTCTGTTACGTACATAAGTACCGCTTCCTACTTTTGGTTCCGTTAAGCCCCTCCGCTCTAGCTCCCTATATGCCCTCGTCACCGTTCCAACCGTCACACCTAAGCGATAAGATAAAATACGCTGAGGAGGTAATTTAGTGTCTGGTTCGAGTTCACCACTCTCTATCACCTCTGCAATCGCTTCAGCCAGTGCCATAAACTTAGGTCCGGAACGACCCGATATATCAGGGACTAACATTGTCTCTCTCCGAAGGGGTACAATTAACTCTTGTATTCAGGATAAATAAGGCCTGACGAAAATGAAATCAAAGAATTGTCACCATGACGCATTAACTGTAGGTCTCTCTCACTTCATCCCTTTATTCTTGGCTTATCAGCACTAATTTGAGAAGAAAAGAAATGACAACATTATGGGACCTAACTCCAGCGATGAGTTTATTTGCGTTTGTCACCGCCATAACACCCGGCCCAAATAACTTATTGCTCGCCAACTCAGGGGCACAATTTGGTATAAGGAAATCATGGCGACACCTAATTGGTATCCGTATTGGCGTAATAGGGTTAATTCTGCTTTGTGCATGTGGTGTCGGTGTTGCCCTACAGACTCATCCAAGTTGGTATCTCGCTATAAAATACATCGGTCTGGTTTACATGTTCTGGCTGATGATTAAGCTGCTATGTACCAACCCTTTCGCAGGCAAACCCACTAAAAGCAAACCAATCAACGTAACTCAGGCTACGTTGTTTCAACTGGGTAATATGAAGGCTTGGATGGCATCACTTGCTTTGGTCACAAGTTATAGTCTCCCTTCTAACTATTGGTTCTCTGTTACATTGATTACTTTCGTGTTTACGACATTCGGACTGTTTGCAAATATTACTTGGGTCTGGGTTGGTAAAAAAATTCGTATTTATCTCAATACCGTATTAAGACAGCGCGTATTCAACATCAGCCTAGCGACGATAACATTCATATCATTGTTACCAGTTTTGGGGCACTCTGCCTGAATGACAAAGAGCAGAGTTTTGTATGTATAAAATTGCCAATTATCTAAATTCGCATTTCGAGGCGTAACACACTTTGGGACAAAAAAGAGTCAGCCTAACGGTCTGGCTCTTTTGAATGAAAAAATAGTCTGGTGGGAGAACTTGTAAGGCTGTGGCAGGTTACACTCACTTACTCCTTAGGCAGGTGACCAGTTTCCTTCGCAAGCTTTTGCATCGCCTCGGCAAACGTTGTTGTCCCGCCTTTAGCTTTAACCTGTATTACCTTATATCCCAACTTTTCCAACGCTTGGCGCTCTGCCAAAACAGCTTTGTCATCTTGCTGGCTACCTTGAGCTGGCTGATGAATGTAACATCCCTCTAGTTTACCATCTTCGACCAATTGGTGGTGTTTCAGTGCATCGATATCAAAATTCATAATAAGTCTTTTCATTAAGAGTGGGAGTTTCTGTGGCTAGTTACATACGCTTCAAAGGCTTCACGACACTATCTAAGCCTTCAATTTTGAGCGCTAAACATAGCTTGAGCAAATCCCCTAGCTCGCCGCTTGGCCAGCCCTTTTTATCAAACCACAGTAAGTATTCTTCAGGCAGGTCGATCAACACTCGCCCTGCATATTTCCCAAATGGCATTTGCATTCTAGCGAGTTTAATGAGGTTTTCTTTTTCTAACATAAGTGACAGAGAGTTAAGGTAACTCGTCCAAGGGTAACACTGGTTCTCCCTCCTCACCAGCAAATCGCAGTCACGTTTATTTTGGCGGCCGTGACTCGCTTTGTGCTAGAGTACGCGGCATAAAAAATGAGAACGAGAAAGCAATGAAGTCACCTTGTCGAGCAGCATGTAAAAATAACGCCGGAATATGCTCTGGTTGTCACCGGACGATGGATGAAATCATCCAATGGAAAGACAAAACCGATCTCCAACGAGATGCGATTATCGAACAAATCGCAGGAGAAGATTCAACGCACAGTTGTCCTGAGTGCGGGACTCAAGCCCATTGTGATATCGCCGCAGGCAAAGAGACATGCTGGTGCTTTACTATAGAAACCCGTGATTTACCCAAGCCAAGCGCCAACCAGCTGTGTTTGTGCCGAAAATGTCTAGAAAAAAAGCCAGTCGCGTAATACGACTGGCTTACTGATCATCGTTTTCTGACAGGTGTTTATTTAGCGGTTAAAGCGGACGCTTCAAACTTAATGCCTTCCCACCCTGTCACCATAAAATTACGAATATTCTGGTGATCGCTGTTCTCTGGATGCTGCAATACATCTTCACGATAAAAACGGCCAAAGCAGGCTAGCGTCGCTTCTTTGTCTAGGTTGTTTAGCAAACCGAAAGCGAAGATCTTACACGAACCGTTGTTCTCGCCTGCATTGTTTTGTGTCTCACCATTTACAAAAGCGGTTGGCTCAAACGTATAGTTATCTTCGATCACCGCCATCGTTGCTTCAAATTCGACCTGCTCTGGTGACGCTGCCAATAAATCTAAAAACGATTTTAACTCCATTATTCCTCTATCCCTACTTCATCATATTGATGACACATTAGTTTCATAAAAAGCCAATATAAGAGTCATCAATCATACATATATTCAGAGCCTTACCAAATCACACGTCATTCAGCGCTCTATCATTCCAGTTGCGGAAATGGACAGCAGCATAAAACCCATGCTGATTGACAACCTATCGGATTGATAAGGAGATATCATGATCACCCCTTTAAAGGCAATCGGTGCACTCGCATTGTCATCACTTGCCATCGCGTGTTCATCACAACCCGAAGATACCGTGGCTTCATTCGCTACACAATGCAAACCTACCACTGCACCCGTTACTGGGGAAACGTCAATTCAAGGTTTAACTTTTATCGGGACATCCGTTGCTGATGCTCCATTCGACACATCGGCAGCTGAAATCGTGAGTTATGACGCCTGTACAGATAAGCTCTATGTGGTGAATGCTCAAGCAAAACGTATCGATGTACTTTCTATGGATGACAACGGCGTACCAACGCAAAGCGCATTCATTGATCTCAACAGCGCTGGCGAAGCAGCGGGCATTGAAATTGGCGCAGCAAACAGTGTCGCTGTATTCAATGGTTTGGTAGCTGTTGCGATTGAAAACAGTAATAAACAAGCGAATGGTATTGTTGGCTTGTACCGCTCCGACGATTTGTCATTAGTCACGACTTTCCCAACAGGCGCATTGCCAGACATGGTTGGCTTCTCGAAAGATGGCCGATACATCGCAACCGCTAATGAAGGAGAGCCAAACAGCGATTACAGCATTGACCCTGAAGGTAGTATCACTTTGATCGATCTGAGCCTTGGTGTTACTCAAGCAGAAGTGTCACAAATTGGCTTTAACGAATTTGATGATTCACGAAAAGCAGAGCTTCCAAAGAATGTGCGTATTTCGGGGCCAAACGCCACCATCGCACAAGATCTAGAGCCGGAATACCTCACTTTTGCAGATAACGGCAAAATCTATGTCGCGCTACAAGAAAATAACGCCATGGCAATCGTCAATCCAGAGAGCAAATCAGTAGAGCGAATTGTTGGCTTGGGTGAGAAGTCTTGGTCGGGCGCTAAACTCGATGCATCCAACAAAGACAAAATCATTGGGAACTTGAAAAGCTACCCACAACTGGTTGGCTTATTTATGCCTGACACTATCGACAGCTACTCAGTGAATGGGAGTACTTACATCGTATCGGCAAATGAAGGCGACGGGCGTGAGTACGGATTCAAAACCACTCAAGAACTGTGCGACAAAGCTGGCTTTATGTGGGATGAAGACGATTACCTCGGTACAGATGAATATACATCTGAGCAAGGAACCTGTTTAAGCCATATTGATGAAGTGCGCGGTAAGAAGCTGAAAGTAGCAGCAGAACACCCATTGGCAGAGGCACTAAAAGACAACAAACAACTCGCGCGTTTAAAAGTGATTAAGCCGGAACAAACGCTTTCTGCACAAGAGAATGTTCAATCATTTGGCGCGCGTTCATTCTCGATTTGGGATGAAAACGGCAAGTTGGTCTTCGATAGTGGTGACGATTTCGCGACTATCGCGCTGCTGAATGAAGGCAAGAACTTCAACAGCACCAACGATAACAATAATAGTGGCAATGACCGAAGTGATGATAAAGGTATTGAGCCAGAGGCGATTGAAGTAGCACAAATTAACGGTCGTCATTACGCGTTTATCGGCTTGGAGCGTCAAGGCGGTATCATGATTTATGACATCACAGACCCGAAACAAGCGCAGTTTATGCATTACGTAAACCGCCGTGATTACAATCAGCCAGTATGTACAGAAGTCGAAGATGGCGAATGCATGAACGACACATACAATCCAAAAGCAGGCGATTTAGGTCCAGAGTCCATTAATTACTTTACCCGTAACGGTGGTCATTTTATCGTCGTTGGCAATGAGGTATCGGGCACGACATCCGTCTTCCGAATCAATCTATAAAGTAATGTAAAAGTCATTTAGAACCAAAACGCCCGACGTAAGCCGGGCGTTTTTTTGTATGAGGTAATGTCCTACTCTGCCGATGCTAGCGCGTCACACTTTGATGCGCAGATAAAATCGTTTTTATGCAGACCTTTGATAGAGTGACTCCACCACGTTACGGTAACCTTACCCCATTCCAACAAAATAGAAGGATGGTGGAACTCATCTTCTGCCAGTTCCGCGATTTTGTTACTGAAAGCCCATGCTTGTTTGAAGTTCTTAAATTTATACACCTTTTCTAGTTGAGGTATGTCTTCTCTTTCAATGATCTGCCAATCAGACAATTGCAGCAGCAGAGATTGTTGTTCTTCTTTGCTTAGTGCAATGGCATCGATACTACAAGCTTCGCATTTTTGTTCATTCAACATGAGCAGGTTCCTTTGGTTCAAAAAGTGGAGGAAGCAGTCCAGCTTCAATCGCTAGATCGGCTTGTTTCAATAAATTCAACTGACTGATTTTAAAAAGCTGAGAAAAGTCATCAATCACGTAGTACTTCGGTTGCATGATGTCGATACGATAAGGCGTTCTCAGCACAGTTTGTAATTCAAATGGGTCGCGAATTGCTGCATCACTCTCTAATGCGTAGAGGGTTTCGCCAGGAGATGAAAGAATACCACCACCGTAAATTTTGGTTTTGTCCCCTTCTTTCACCAAACCAAACTCTACAGTAAACCAGTAGAGACGAGCGAGATAGGCTCTTTGTTTTGGTGTAGCGGCTTGCCCTAGTTGACCATAATGCTCGGTAAATGCAGCAAAGTCTGGGTTGGTTAACATCGCGCAATGACCAAATATTTCGTGGAAGAAATCTGGCTCCTGTAAGTAATCGAACTCATCTCTTGTACGCAAGAATGTGGCGACTGGAAAGCGCTTATTACCGAGTAGATTAAAAAATCGGTCGAAATCAATAAGCGCGGGAACGGGCTCCACTTGCCAACCTGTTGTCTCCATCAAGACACGATTAATTTCTGGTAACTGAGGAACGCGGTCTTGAGGTAAATCAAGCAGCGTCAAACCGTGTAAATAAGCCTCACAAGCTCTGTTTTGGATCACACCCATTTGTCGTGTTACCAAATCTCGCCAAATGGCGTCTTCTTCACGGCTCCATTCAACCCTGCCTTCCTGGTTTACGGGTTTAGAACGATACTGCGTCATGGCTCATCTCCATTAACAAATCCTTTACATTAAGCCTATCTGTAGTCTTAAGAGCTTCCAATCCCTGCGCGATTTTCTCAGCACCATCCCGATGTAACATATTGTTTACAATGCATCGTAACTGCATGATTTTTATGACACGATATAATCTATGGCTTGTTTGACTTTATCGTGTATTCCTCTCAAACTAAAACCTGTTATCACTTTGTTATAGAGGGACCTATGCGCGAGAGCAGCAAAGTATGGCACCCGAGCGAAAGTCGTATCGAAGAAGCCAACATTACACAGTTTATTGAACACATTAATCGACAAGGAAATACCCTTGAAAGCTTCGCTGATCTGCATCAATGGTCACTCGATCATGTAGAAAAATTTTGGCAGGAAGTTTGGCTATTCTGCGACGTCATTGGCACTCAGGGAGAGACCATAAAAGAGCGAGCAGAAAGTCGCTGGCAGCAACCCGTCGAAAATAGGGATATAAAATGGTTCCCAAACGCGCAAATTAACTACGCCGAAAATTTGCTAACCTACGCGTGTCACCAACCCGATGATCTCGCGATTTGGTTTGAAAATGAACGTGAAGAAAAACAGACCTACACATGGAAACAATTGTGCGAAGAAGTTTCGAGTGTGCAGCAATGGTTGAAAGAATGTGGAATTAAGCACGGTGATGTCGTCGCTGGTTATTTACCTCACCTACCTCAAACGGTGATAGCTATGCTAGCAACCACCAGTTTAGGGGCGACCTGGACTTCCACCTCACCTGATTTTGGCGTCGAAAGCGTTTTGGAGCGCTTTGGTCAAGTGAAACCCAAAATCCTGTTTACTTGTGATGGCTATACATTCAATGGCAAAACTTTCGATATGTCTGAGAAAAACCAGCATATTGCGGATCATCTTGATGGTCTTAAACAAGTTTGCCAAATTAGCTACCTTAAACCACACATTTTTGAATGCGATGTCTGCACCCAAGATTGGCAAAACGTCCTGAATCAATACACACCCGAAGCGCTGACTTTTACTCGTGTGAATTTTAACGATCCGCTATTTGTGCTTTATTCTTCAGGCACAACAGGCAAACCGAAATGCATCGTTCATTCCGTCGGCGGAACGGTGCTTAATCACTTGAAAGAACATCAACTGCATTGCGATATTCAACCGAACGAACGCGTGTTTTATTACACGACCTGCGGTTGGATGATGTGGAACTGGCACGTTTCTTCACTCGCGAGCGGTGCATGTTTGGTGATTTTTGATGGTAGCCCTGTTTACCCCACTCATGATGTGCTCTGGGACCTCGCAGAACGAGCCGAAGTGACGCTGTTTGGAACCTCAGCAAAATACCTAGAGGCGCTGGAAAAAGCATCTTTTTCTCCGCAGAAAAGTGATGCATTTCCAAGTCTGAAAACCATTTGCTCAACGGGCTCTGTTCTGTATCCAGAACAGTTTGATTATGTCTATCAGCACATTAAAGAAGATGTACACCTCGCATCGATCTCAGGCGGGACAGACATTTGTGGCTGCTTTGTGTTAGGCAACCCTATTTCTCCCGTTTATCGAGGAGAGTGCCAATCAGCGGGATTAGGGGTCGATGTCCGAGTCTTTAACCCGCAGGGTAATAGCGTAATCGGAGAGCGCGGTGAGTTGGTTTGTGCCAATTCATTGCCCAACTTCCCCGCTGGCTTTTGGAACGACACCGGTGAGAGATATCATCGCGCTTATTGGGATAAATTCGACAATATTTGGCACCACGGCGATGATGTTGAACAGACCAGCGTTGGGGGATACGTGTTTTATGGTCGAAGTGATGCCACGTTGAATCCCGGTGGCGTAAGAATCGGCACGGCCGAAATCTATCAGCAAGTGAACTGTATAGACGGTATTCTAGATTCGATCGCAGTAGGAAAAGAAGTCGATCGCAACGAACAAATATGGCTGTTTGTCCAATTAGTCAAAGGGGTAGAGCTCAATGACGAGATGATCGCTTCCATCAAAGCACTGCTAAAGTCTGCATGTTCTCCAAGGCATGTACCTAGTGCAATTTACGCAATAAGCGATATACCTAAGACACGCTCAGGAAAGCTGGTCGAGTTAGCCGTTAAGCAAGTCGTTAACAACCGAAGCGTCGAAAATTTAGGCGCAATAGCCAACCCTGAAGTGCTGGAGGAGATACGCAGGATAGTCGTCTCAAAATAACCTCCGAAGACTAAGTTGTTCGAGTATGTCCTTGCCTGCACCACGACGCTTGTTTAGAGCAAGTGAAGTTACATATACCCTCAGCAGATAAGAAAAAAGCGAGCTTGTTAGCTCGCTTTTGTCATTTTTTGTTCTTTATTCAGCGGTATTAGCGACGACCAAGCCCCATTAATACCGACATTGTTTTACCATCAGATGTAATGTCAAAAACGTGTTGCGATTCAACTTCAGTAAAACCCGCTTCTTTCAGTGCACGCTCAGACTTCGCAAGGGTAAAACCGTCTTGTTCAGATTCTGCAATCCAATCAAAATGAACAAAATAGCCGCCGTGGTTAAGTAGAGAATGCGAGATCGTCAATGACGCGTCTAAGTCTTCCACGAATGCTAAAACTGATGATGCAACCACCAAGTCGAACTGTCCACGAAACGCAGGGTGCTGAGCGACCAAGCCGCGAGATAATGCATCTACCACAGGTTCTACGTTGACGAGCTCTTTTTTATCGAGTTCCTCAATCATGGCTTCCGATGCGTCTAATGCTACGATGTCTTTAACCATCGGTGACAATCGTTGACTTAACTGCCCTGTTCCGCATCCAAAATCTAGTACTTTAATGCCATCAAGCTGAGTTAGCTGTTGTAACTGCTCAAACACCGACTGCGCAAATTGCTCTGTTGCTGGATTTGATTCCCAGTTTTTTGCTAAGCCGTCCCAATCTTGTGCCATCGTGGCCTCCATGTTCACTTTTTGTAACCCACATAGATTACCGCAAAACCGTTAAAAGACCATAGACTTATCTGGCGGATTCGCGTTTTTTTCGATAATCTTTCATGGCTTTGGGAGCGCATCTGCATAATACCCAAATTATTTGAATTCATTTATTGGTTGTGTCAAATCATGAACTTAACTCAAGTAGAAGCCTTCTGCACCATCGCTGAGTGTGGTTCTGTTTCTGAAGCGGCAAGGCAACTCGACTGCAATCGTACCAAACTCAGTATGTCGATTAAGGCATTAGAGAAAGATCTCGACGTTGAATTGTTTAACCGAACTGGCAACCAGCTCACCCTCTCTGAAGCTGGGAAAGCCATTTACAAAGATTGCGAACACCTACTTATCATCGCACAACGGGTCAGAAAGACCTGCGCTCAAATCTCGGAAGGGTTTAACGCGGAAGTTTGGGTAGCACGTGACGACTCCTTACCTGATGATCTCTGGCAAGAATTATCTCATACATTGAATAACCGCTTTCCTTCAACAACCTTCAACTTAATCTTGGCATCCAGTGGCGACTTAGCCAACTTGGTCAGTACCCACCAAGTAGATTTTGCTTTCGGCGTTGATTATGAGCGAGTAGACGATCCTCGTATCGTATATAACCCATTAGGCAAGATACGTATGATGTCAGTATGCAGTGTAGAACACCGCCTAAGTAAGATGCGCCGTGTCTCAGACGAAGATCTACGTAGTCAGATGCAAGCACTAATGGTGTACCTAAATGAGAAAGACAACCCTGAACTGCAACCTTTCTCGACTCGATATATTGGTTTTTCGAGTTTTGACTACATGCTGAACACCATCTTAGAAGAAGACGCTTGGGGCGTGCTTCCAGAACCATTAATCCGCCATTACCTTCGTCAGCAGAAGCTCGCCGTTATCAAACACACATACGGATTGACGCAAGAAGACTACTGTATGTTTTCACCTAACGGCCATACTGAGCATCCAGCAATGACGTGGTTAGCAGATAAATTGAGCGAGTATTTATTTGACTTCTAAACATTTTATCAGTGAGCGTCAATTTTACTGACACCAAAAAATCACAGTAAGCCATTGTTTTATAGGAATATAAATAAAAACGCAATTTTTTAGATTAGTTACTGGTCACTTTGTGGTTGCCTAAATTACCTTATGAGCGAAGAATAGTAAGGTATTAAAATTCAAAGGCATCTTTTATGTGTGACAGGACAAGCAAAAACGAAAACCGTATTCTAACCATTTCAGCCCTTTTGGCATCTGGGTTCGCTGCTGGTGGTATGGTACTTGGCTTGCTTGTAGGATCAATTGTCATCGTGTTTGACGGTGTTTACTCTTTGGTCAGCTTACTGTTAACTTTATTGTCACTGGCCGCTTCTTACTATATTAACAAGCCTTCAAAATCTGTATTCCCATTTGGAAAAGCGGTCTTAGAACCAATCGTTATTGCGATAAAAGCAGCCGTCATTTTAGTGGTTGTAAGCTTCTCTCTCTACTCTGCGATATCAGCATTGATGTCTGGAGGTCGCGAGGTCGATGCTTCTATTGCGACCTTATTCGGCATCGTGAATGTTATCGGTTGTGGTTACGCTTGGTGGTTTATGGCGAAACGCAGCAGCCGCTTCTCATCAGGCTTGATTGAAGCGGAGAAAAAACAGTGGCAAATGGATACTTTGTTGAGTGTGGCGGTGACCGTAGGATTTATCTCGGCTTGGGCTGTTTCACTAACGCCATTCTCTGAGTATGCGGTATATGCCGACCCCATGATGATGGTTTTAATGGGCTTTTACTTCCTCAAAGTACCGTTCGATATGCTAGTAGGTGCCTTACGTGAACTACTAATGATGGCACCAAGCAAAGAGCTGTGTCAGAGCGTTGGCAAAGATGTTCTTGAGATTGAAAAAGTAACTGAGCATCAATTGAAACTGGCTGGCGTAACGAAGGTGGGCCAAGAGCTACGAGTAAATGTGGATGTACATATTGATGACGACACATTGGAGCTTGATACACTAGAGCACACTCGTAAGCAGCTTATCAAGCGACTGTCGAAGCACAGATTCAAGCTTCAACTACACTTGAACGTCGCTTATTAGAGTGCCACCAAAGAGCCGTTAAAACTCAATAAAAAGCTCCCAATCTCGGGAGCTTTTTTAATTTTTTCGATTTAGTTGCTTCGTATTCGAATACAGCTCGCAAAGGAGATCTGTTCGTTGCTCACTTAAACTCTCTGATCTCGTTGGTAACTTACCCAGCCGCTTCGCGCTTCTCTTTGGTGACTAACCAACACATCAGCGAGCCCACCGTTACCATCACAACGCCCTGCCAAAAGCTATGGCTCAGAGTTACGCCAAGAATAATGGAAGAAAACAAAGCGGAAAAAATGGGCGTGAAGTAAGACAGGGTGGCGAGAAAAACCATATTGCCGCCAACGATCGCGATGTTCCATAAACCATAACCACCAGCCATTAAAGCCGCAGAAGCCACTAAGTACCCCATCGCTTCCCAACTGAATGTCATTGGTGGCTCATCCGTAAACGCATATTTGCCCCAAAGCGAAACAGCTGTTGCAATGAAAAACAGGGTAATCGCATTATGTTTAGATTGCTGCCTTTGGGTTAAGTTGCAATAAAAAGCCCATATAACCGCGCCAGCGAAAGCCATAAAATACACCAGAGGGTTACTACTAACATTGGACATGATCTGAGTTATGGATAAGCCATTCTCACCGCTCACAGTCCAAGCAACCCCAACAAACGCCAGCGTAACTGCGGGATAAAGCAACCAGTTTGTTTTTTTATTGCTGCCAAGGACCGCAAATAAAACCGTCAGTGCGGGCCAAAGGTAGTTGACAATCGACACCTCAATTGCCTGCGCGCGCGAGTTGGAATATCCCAAAGATAGAGCGAGAAATATTTCATAGCAGACGAACATCGCACCACCAAGCACAAGATACTTGGGAGAAAAGTAAGACAACTTTGGAATACCGACCACGATAAGAAGGAAAACAGAGCTAAGAGAGTACAACATGGCTGCCCCGCCTACAGGACCTAAACTCTCCGTAACCAACCTCGCGATGCCAAGCAGACAACTCCAAGAGAGAATCGCGATACAACCATAAAGTGTGAAACGAAATTGCACTGATTTCATGTGACCTACCACTCACGAATGCCAAAGGAAACGTCAGCTTAACTCAAAAATGATCAGGTTCAACGTACTGTTTTATAAAAATCAGTATAAAAATCATTCTATTAAGCCGTTGGAGTTGATATGAAACATTTTCTGCCCTCTAGTGTTATGCTTACACCCTTTGTTGTGCGCTACTATGATGAAGATGACAACGAGAGTGAAAACGTTAAAACACATTCGGAAACGCATGGTCTAGATAGCGAAGAGCAATCTAAGGAACGTTCAGAGTAAAGGAATCCAAACATGAAAAAAGTCGCAGTCATTTTAAGTGGTTCAGGCGTTTACGACGGTTCTGAGATCCACGAAGCAGTGTTGGCGCTCTACGCCATCGAGAAGGCAGGTGCAACTTGGCACTGCTTTGCACCTAACATTGACCAACTCCACGTCATCAATCACCTAACTGGTGACGAAATGGATGAAACACGTAACGTATTGATCGAATCAGCTCGTATTGCACGCGGAAATATTGACGATGTCGCCAAACTTAACGTCGATGAATACGATGCCCTACTGCTTCCAGGTGGGTTTGGTGCCGCGAAAAACTTAACCGACTTCGCTGTTTCGGGTGCGGAGTGCTCCATTAACACACACGTAGCTCAAGCTTGTCGCGCGTTTGCTAATGCGAAAAAACCAGCTGGCTATCTGTGTATTTCTCCTGTCATTATTCCGATGATTTATGAGCAAGGCGTGAAAGGAACGGTAGGCAACGATGAGGCAGTCTCAATAGCATTTAATCAAATGGGCGGTGAACACACCACGTGCCCTGTCGAAGACATCGTTTTTGATGAAAAACACCTCGTACTTTCAACCCCTGCTTACATGTTGGCAGAGAATATCTCTCAAGCGGCTTCAGGTATCGAAAAGTTAGTATCAAAACTGATTAAAATAGCTTAATTATTAGTAGTTAGCTTATAAAACACTTCCCCATCCCCATTGATAATTAAGTTATTAATGGGGATTTTTTATACTTTAGTCGAATTTAGAGATATATCCGCGTCAGAAGTCAATTTCTGCCAATCGTTTGCGTCCATAGTTTCATATTTGTTCTACTTTATATCAGTGTTGCACTTATACGCAGTGCAACAAGATCACTGTCACAGTTTTTCTCTTGCAAGTACCTCTAAGTGGGTAAACTTGCTTTAGATCAACTTCAATCTGGAAACGAATGTGCGACAGTAAATGGCAAATTAAGAAAGATTATTAAAAATAACGACGGAGCTATCCAATATGACAAGTGCATTTTTTATCCCTACGGTAAACCTAATGGGCGCTGGTTGTTTGAAAGACGCAGCAGACAGCATCCAATCTCAAGGCTTTAAAAAAGGTTTGATCGTTACGGATAAGATCCTTAACCAAATCGGTGTAGTCAAACAAGTTCAAGACCTTCTCACTGAGCGCGATGTAGCAACCGTTGTGTTTGATGGCACTCAACCAAATCCAACTATCAGCAACGTTAACGACGGCTTAGCACTTCTTACTGATAACGAATGTGACTTCGTTATCTCTCTAGGCGGCGGTTCACCACACGACTGTGCGAAAGGTATCGCGCTTGTTGCTTCTAACGGCGGCAAAATCGCAGATTACGAAGGCGTAGACCAATCTGCAAAACCAATGATGCCACTTATCGCGATCAACACGACGGCGGGTACTGCATCTGAAATGACGCGTTTCTGCATCATCACTGACGAAGAGCGTCACATTAAGATGGCTATCGTTGATAAGCACACAACACCGCTTATCTCGGTAAACGATCCAGAGCTAATGCTCGCTAAACCTGCTTCGCTAACTGCGGCAACAGGTATGGATGCCCTAACTCACGCGATTGAAGCTTACGTATCTATCGCGGCAACACCAATCACTGATGCAGTAGCAATCAAAGCGATTGAGCTTATCCAAGCTTACCTACGCACAGCAGTGAAAAACGGTGAAGATCTAGAAGCTCGTGAACAAATGGCATACGCACAGTTCATGGCGGGTATGGCGTTCAACAACGCTTCTCTAGGTTACGTACACGCAATGGCACACCAGCTAGGTGGTTTCTACGACCTTCCACACGGTGTTTGTAACGCGATTCTTCTACCTCACGTACAGCGTTACAACGCGCAAGTATGTCCTGAGCGTCTACGTGACGTAGCAAAAGCAATGGGCGTAAACGTAGAAGGCATGTCTGCTGAAGAAGGTGCAGCGGCAGCAATCGACGCTATCGTTACTCTAGCGAAAGATGTGGGTATCCCAGCAGGTATTAAAGAGCTTGGTGCGAAACTAGAAGACATCCCAACACTAGCAGACAACGCACTGAAAGACGCTTGTGGTTTCACTAACCCTAAACAAGCAACTCACGAAGAAATCTCTAAGATCTTCGAAGAAGCGATGTAATCTCGCTACATAAACAATTCTCTAGCCTTAATTCAATCCCCGATCTCGTATCGGGGATTTTTTACATTCATATACAAGTGAATCTCTGCCAAACATAGTCTTTTAGTGTTAGCTTTTAAGTATTAACACGATTCATATTGGAAGGAACCATGAGAACGATTGCTGCTACCCTACTCGCTTGTTTATCCTTTTCTGCCAACACTGCCGAATACCGCGCCAACGAAGTGGCGAGTGGATTTCAGATCCCTTGGGGGATCGAGTTCTTAGATAATCAACGCGTTATCGTCAATCAAAAGAACGGTACGGTTTCGTTGCTGGATATCACCACAGGCAAACCTCAAAAGCTGTTTAACGTTCCCGATGTGAACACCAGTGGACAAGCCGGCTTATTGGATGTCGCGCTCGCACCGAATGCCGATAAGCAAAACCCGCAACTCTTCTTTACCTACAGCAAGCGAACGAGTAAAGGCAATACGGTGGCGTTAGCGACGGCGCAATTGCAAAACAATCAGCTTGTAGGTTGGAAAGATCTCTTTGTTGCTGATGCCTTCACCGATACAGGTCGCCACTACGGCAGTCGAATTTCATTTGTAGACGATAAAGTTTACTTCTCAATCGGTGACCGTGGCGAACGTGATAATGGACAAGACACTCAAACCCATGCTGGCAGTATTCTACGCCTTAATCTTGATGGTTCGGTTCCGCAAGACAACCCATTCAAACCTTCCGAAGCTCGTCATGAGATATGGAGTTACGGGCACCGTAACCCACAAGGTATGTTTTACGACGAAGCAACAAAACAGCTGTGGTCGATTGAACATGGACCACGGGGTGGCGATGAAATTAATCTAATCAAGAAAGGCGCGAACTACGGCTGGGCAAAAGTCTCTCATGGTAAAGAGTATTGGGGTCCGTTGGACGTCGGGGAAGCTAAGTCGTTATCGGGAATGGAAGATCCAAAACTGGTATACATCCCTTCTATCGCACCAAGTAACATGATTTTGTACCGTGGCGATAAGTACCCTGAATTGGACGGAAAAATCCTCGCCGGTGCATTGAAACTGGCGCACATCAACGTAGTTTCTATTGAGAATGGCAAGCTCACCGAATCAAAAAGATTGATGGAGAATCTTGGTGAGCGAGTAAGAGATATAACCATCAGCCCCGATGGTTATATCTACTTTTCTACCGACAGCGGCAAAATCTTTCGTCTTGAGGAAAGGTAATCAAACACTAAAATCGTTAAGACTATTTAATTTGTGACGTACTAGTGATTTATTTTCGTACAATCCAAGCAGAAGAATCTAAACTTAACAATAACCTTTTGTTTTTTAAAACGATAGTTCGGTTAAGTTGTACGAGGTCATTATGATTCCATTCCCTTTACAGCTCGATAAAATTAAAGCCGTGGTGTTTGATTTAGACAACACCTTGGTGAGTTCTGATATGAACTTCGGCGAATTGCGACAACAGCTTGGCTGTCCGCAGAGTGAAGATCTATTGGATTTTGTCGACGCACTTGAGCACCCTCATCATCGAGAGCACGCTCATAACGTGATATTTGATTACGAGATTTCTGATGCTGAGCAGTCTGCTCCAATGATTGGCTGCCATGAATTACTCGCCCACTTGCATCAAAATGAAATCAAAACCGCTATCGTGACGCGCAACTGCCAAATCGCCACGCAGCGCAAACTAGAGCACAACCAAATCTCAGTGGAACGAGTCATCACTCGTGAATGCTTCCCGCCCAAGCCAGACCCATTGTCTTTGCAGGTGTTGGCGAAAGAGTGGCGTTTGATGCCTAATGAAGTGCTTTATGTCGGCGATTACCTTTACGACTTGCAGGCAGCGTATAACGCGCAGATGCCCTCTTGCCTTGTTCATCACGGTAATCAAGAAACCTTCAATGATTCAGCCTCATTGGCGCTTAATGAACTCAGTGATTTATTGAGCCGTTTCGAATCCTTACCACGCAAATAAAGCACACATATAAAATACGCAAGTAAATTACCACCTTCTAAAGAAGGTGGCTTTGTGTGAGCCCCCTAAAAGGGGGCCTTTGTTTAGTCCAGCGCCA
>NZ_JAWOTE010000045.1:0-19777 GCF_033338695.1 Vibrio sp. Vb1166
GGCGCTGGACTAAACAAAGGCCCCCTTTTAGGGGGCTCACACAAAGCCACCTTCTTTAGAAGGTGGTAATTTACTTTACCACCAGCTAAAATCGCCACTTTCTGCTAAAGCGGATGTTTTTCTGGTACTAACTGCCAACAACGCGATCAAGCCTGCCATTTTATATCTGTTTTCTTTTTTTCTCGCCATTTTGTTCGCTTGAGCGCTTTTGCTTTCTTTTTTCTGCTCGCTATAGTGCTGAAGAGCTGATGAATAAGGAGACTAAGAAAATGGTGATGACTTTCCTGAACTAAGCCGGAAGTGATGCACTTCCGGTTCAATGCACTGAATTTATTTGTAAGACAAGGCATTAAGAAGGAAATAATCATGTTTGAACGCTGGTTCTCAGCGTACTGCTTGGCGCTGCGAACTTGGTGGTTAACCAGTCGCTTTTTAACCTATCAATCACCACTAAGGTTGTTATCGCTATTTGAAATCTGCGAGCAACAAGCCCATTGCCGTAACCGAACTCGTATTGCGGTTGGGGACACGGTTCGCTTAGTGGATGTTGAACGCGCCTATCAATATCGCATGACATTGGTCAGCTCGCGTAAGGGGCAACCCATGACAGGTATGCTCGCGGTCGATTCTTATTTGGGGTCTCGACTGTTAGGTCGAGCTAAAAATGATGCGCTTGAAGTGGAAATTTTTAATCAGCGACGCTGCTTTGTGATTACTGAAATTGTTCATCAATCGCAGCCACCAGCTCAGAAAATGCTGTGTGGTTGTCTGTTGTGCCAATAGATGAGGTGAAGTCATGAGTAAGAAAGAAAAGAAACAACCGCAGTTGAGTCTAAAAGAAAAGCGCAAACTAAAGCAGGAAAAGGCGGCAGAAAAGGGCGTTGTAAAAGCGCGTAAATCCTCCCGCAAGTAAAGTGTAGATTGAGCCCTCCAGAACGGCGGGCTTTTTATCACTGATCGCGAAGTGATGAGGAACTAAGCTGTTCAAGGGGATAGTGGATGCTTTAAAAATTTTTTATTTTTTCCCTTGAAAGTCATTTTTGACGACCTTATATCTAGTTGTGAAGAGGGTGACTGGCTTGCTAGAGACTAGAAGACCAGCCCTCTGAAATCGCTAAAACGAGATCGCTCAGAAGAGGATATGGCGTTTTAGCACACAACTTAAACCTTTAGATTCAATATCATGTCTCCGAGCCAAACCAAGGCCAGTGGAATGATAAGAATCTCTTAGTTCGGCGTTGGTTTTTGCATAAACACGCCAGTAGGATGAAACTCATCTGAACTAAGACTATTGCTTAATTAAGAGGATAGATTTATGCGTAATGTAGATTTCTCACCACTATACCGTAATGCAATTGGCTTTGATCGTCTGCTAAACCTGATGGAAGCGAATACAGCGAAAAATACTTCTGGCGGTTACCCTCCATACAACATTGAGCAAAAAGACGAGCACAACTACCGTATTACTATGGCCGTTGCTGGCTTTGCTGAAGAACAGCTCGATCTGACTCAAAACGAAAACATGTTGATTGTGAAGGGCGAACGTAAAGCCGAAGAAGGCAAAAACTACGTTTACCAAGGTATTGCAGAACGCGATTTTGAACGTAAATTCCAGCTAGCGGATTACGTAAAAGTCGTGGGTGCATCAATGGAAAACGGTCTGCTTCATATCGATTTAGTTCGTGAAATCCCTGAAGCCATGCAACCACGTAAGATTGCTATCGGTGGCAACAACCTGATTGAGAACAACTAATCAGTTAACCACCCGGTTATAGAATGAGAAAGAGCGCCATATGGGCGCTCTTTTTAGTTTGGGGGTTTTCAAATCCGCTATTTCAAAGCCGTAATTTCAAAGAGAAGAACGGCTGAGTTCAATCCGTCTATTTACCTTCGCGGTAAGCCTTTTCCACTTCTTCAGCGATAATCGCAATGCCTTTTTGCATCATCTCATCATCTTGAACGTAGTTCATACGCAGGCATTGGTGCGCGTGATCCCACTCGTCTTGCTGACCAATAAAGAAATATTCACCAGGGACAATCAATACGCCACGCGCTTTCAAGCGTTGGTACAGTTCCATTGTTGTGATTGGCAGTTCATCAAACCATAACCACAAGAAGATAGCGCCTTCCGGCTTGTGGATGCGGAATCGCTCATCGGTAATTGCTTGTTGGAGCAGTTCAACCGCACGTTGTGATTTTTGCTTGTAGAACGGCTTAATCACCTCTGAACTCAGTTTAAGCAGATCACCTTTGCCAATGATATGGTTTGCCAACGCTGGACCAACACTGCCCGGCGCTAGGCTGATGATGCCGTTCATATTAGTTAATGCTTGCGTGATTTCTTCACTCGCAATCACAATGCCACAACGCACGCCCGGTAAACCAAGCTTAGATAGGCTCATGCATAGGATGGTGTTTTCATTCCAGAACGGTTCGACATCTTCAAAGATGATGTTCGGGAAAGGTAGACCGTAGGCGTTATCGATGATCAGTGGGATGTTGTTCTCACGTGCTAGCTTGTCCAGCTTACGTACTTCTTCATCTGTCAGTACATTACCCGTTGGGTTAGTTGGGCGAGACGCGCAGATTGCCGCAACAGAGTCGTCGACGGCGAGTTGCTCAAAATCGACGTGGTATTTAAACAGGCCGTTATCTAACAGCTCGATTTCTGGGTGGTAAGAGATAAAGATATCTTCATCAATGCCAGCATCACCATAACCGATGTATTCAGGCGCGATAGGCAGTAGCACTTTCTTGTGCGAACCGTCTGGCTGTTTACCTGCCAACAAGTTGAACAAGTAGAAAAAGCCACTTTGGCTACCGTTAGTTAGGCTGATGTTTTTTTCGGAAATATCCCAGCCGTAAGTTTCACGGAATAACTGAGCTAGCGCTTTGACGAACGCGTCTTTACCCTGCGGGCCATCGTAGTTGGCGAGGGCGGCGACGAGCTCCCCACTGGCGAGCATTTCCTCACTGGCTTGGTGAAAGTAATCGAGCATGGCAGGAATGGCGGCAGGATTACCTCCACCGAGCATGATGGCACCTGGTGTGCGCAGACCATCATTCAAATCGTCCATTAACTGCGTAATACCTGAATACTGATTAAATTTTTCACCAAACTTTGAGAACTGCATGCTGACTTATACCTAATTCATTGTGATTGCTTTGTGTATGTTTATGCCGATGTTTTATCGGCTTATCGAGTAATCCTTGACCTTACCTCAATGTGTAATTAACGCAAAGTGTGAATTAAGCCGAAAAAGAAAAAAGTGCGTCATCAGACCAGAGGAACGAGACAAAAGGGCAAAAAGAACAATAAAAAAGGGAAGCTTATGCTTCCCTTGCTGGTGGAGAGAGTGTGATTTACTCACCGGTGTAAACAATCAGCACCTTGTCGTCTTGGTATTGGCGTTCGAACGCGTAGTAACCTTCTTGGTTGCGAGTGATGTGCTTACCTTGAGCTACCGCTGGGTGGCGTTTACGGAATTCGCCCAACTTTTGCCAATGTTGCAGTAGATCCTCACGCTCGCCATGAATCTTATCCCATGGCATATCTGAGCGTGTGCCTTGGTGGGCGTCTGAACCAGTAATGCCAAAATCACGAGCTATCTCATCGCCATAGTAGATTTGTACTGCACCCGGTGCCAGCATTACCGCATTGGCGGCGCGAGCTTGGTCATCAAAGCTGCGGCTGCGTGCCGACCAAAACAGTTGAGTATCGTGCGAAGACAGGTAACTCAACACGTTGAACTCAGGATCGGAGTTAATACGTTCTGCATAGCGGCGGTAATCATTATCAAGTTGAGCGAAACACTTCAGCGCTTTTGGTGCTACATCGGATTGGAACTCGAAGTTGATGATGGAATCGAAGCCGTTATCGAAATACGGGCTCTTCACTACGCTGTGTGCCCACACTTCACCTGTCATCCAGAAAGGTAGGTCATCCAAGGCTTTGTCCGGGTTGTTTTGCTTCCACTGAGCAAGCGCCTGAGTGGTGCTGGCTTTCAGCTCTGCCCACGCTTCCATTTCAACGTGTTTGGCTGTGTCAACGCGGAAGCCATCAATGCCATAGTCGCGCACCCAATCGGATAACCACGTAATCAGATGTTCACGTGGGGTTTGCAGCTCATCTTGCGCATTGGTGTCTTTATTGCGGAAGAAGTTTGGTAGTCCGGTTTTCTGAGTCGATTCGGTTTTTAGATCCGGTAGGTAGTTCAAAGACATGGTGATGTCGTTGTAGCCCGGAGCATCGTAGTCGCCAATGTCGGTGCGAATCCAGTCTTTGCCCCACCATTTATCCCACGCTTCGCTATCACCGTATTTGATGTAGTCGTTGAAGCTGTGCCAGCTTTGTCCTGATTTTGGCTGCCAGTCGGTCCATTTTTCACCAAGGACTTCTTTGGCTTCTTGGTCATCAAGGTAAAGCTGACCAAATCCGAATTCCTGCATGTCTGCTAATGTCGCATAACCTGTGTGGTTCATGACCACATCCCAAATCACGCGGATACCTTTCTTATGGGCAGTATCGACGAAGGCTCTGAGTTCATCTTCGGTACCCATGTTGGCATCAAGCTTGGTCCAATCTTGGTGATAATAGCCGTGGTAGCCATAGTGCTTAAAGTCGCCTTTATCGCCGCCGCCAACCCAGCCGTGGATCTGTTCCAGTGGCGAGGTTATCCAGATAGCATTCACACCAAGTGATTCGATGTAATCGAGTTTTTTCGTCAGACCCGCCAAGTCACCACCGTGGAAGGTGCCAATCTCATATTTTCCGTCTTTGCTGCGACCGTAGCTGTTGTCGTTGTCTGGGTTACCGTTGTAGAAGCGGTCGGTCATGACGAAGTACACCGTCGCGTTATCCCAGCTGAATGGTTTATCGGCTTGCTGTTCAACTTCTTCTAGCAGCAATAGACCTTGGCTCATAGGACCCGGTTGCATGGTGACGCTGCCATTGGCGACAGTGGTTTCTTGTCCGGTTAAGGCGTCACGAACGACAGTGCCATCATTAAAGGTTTGAGCAACGTTGATGGTTTTTGGCGCGTCAGTTGCGACAGGGCAAGAGTAGGTGATGTCCTGACTCTGTTTTGGTTTGATTTTTACCGTCAGCTCATTGGTGGTTGGATTGAGCGTAAATTGATAGGTATTGGCTTTGAAGATGCGCAGCGGCATTTGTGCATCAGTGGCGCAGTTATCCATTTTTAATGGACGATTGAATTTGATGCGATCTTCTTCTGCTAGAGCAAAGCTACTGCCACAGCTTTGCTTGCTGTCAGCAATGGTAAAGCTATAACTGCCTTTTTCGAGTTTTTGCTCGGCGACAAGTAAGCCTTGTGAGTTTTCCTCAAAAACAGCGGTATCATCACCAACGCTTAGTACGATGGCATTTTCTGGAATCTGGCTGCAGGCACTTAGTAGACCGATAGAGAGTGCGAGAATTGTTTTTTTCATTGTGTCCTTCCCCCGAATAAACAGTCCAGTTATAGCAAAACTGTGCCTCTACAATCCGAGCTCTACACCAACAAGTTAAACGCGTCTCACCCTACAAATTTTAGTTTTGTTCACAAAATGAATAATAAGCGTCACCTTCATCGGTTTGAAGGCAACAAAAAAGGGAAGCATCTGCTTCCCTTTTACTTATTTCTTAATCACTCCGAAGAGTAATGAATTACTTTTGAAGCAAAGAAATGTCTGCGATCTGTAGGAACAGGTTACGCAGGTTGTTCAGTAGTGTCAGACGGTTCTTCTTAAGTGCTTCGTCGTCTGCCATTACCATTACGTTATCGAAGAACGCATCAACTGGTTCACGTAGGTCAGCTAGCTTGCTTAGGGCTTCTTGGTAGTTACCAGTAGCAAATGCTGGCTCTAGCGCTTCTGTCATTACTTCAACGCTTTCTGCTAGTGCTTTCTCTGCGTCTTCTTGTAGAAGTGCTAGGTCGATGTCTGCTGCTAGTTCGCCGTCGAATTTCGCTAGGATGTTACCTACACGTTTGTTCGCTGCTGCTAGAGACTCTGCCGCTTCTAGCTCACGGAAGTGAGAAACCGCTTTAACTCGTTGGTCAAAGTCTGCTGGTTTTGTAGGACGACGCGCTAGAACCGCTTGAATGATGTCTACGCTGAAGCCTTCGTCTTGGTACCAAGCACGGAAACGACCAAGCATGAACTCGATAACGTCTTGTTCAACGTTGTCGTTGGTTAGGCGGTCGCCAAATAGTGACTTCGCTTTCGCTACTAGGTCAACAAGATCTAGGTTGTAGCCGTATTCAACGATGATACGTAGTACACCTAGAGATGCGCGGCGTAGTGCGAATGGGTCGCTGCCTTTAGGCGCTTGACCAATACCGAAGATACCTACGATAGTGTCTAGCTTGTCTGCCATTGCAACTGCAGTTGAAACACCGTTTGATGGCAGTTCATCACCTGCGAAACGAGGCATGTATTGCTCGTTCAGTGCTACTGCAACTTCTTCTGCTTCACCGTCGTGGCGAGCGTAGTGCATACCCATCACACCTTGAGTATCCGTGAATTCGAATACCATTGAGGTCATTAGGTCACATTTTGCTAGTAGACCAGCACGCTTTGATTTCTCAACGTCAGCACCGATTTGCTCAGCAATGTAGCCAGCAAGCTCTGTGATGCGGTCTGTTTTGTCTTTGATCGTACCCAGTTGCTTTTGGAAGATCGCTTGCTCTAGTTCAGGCAGACGGTCGATAAGCGGACGCTTACGGTCTGTGTTGAAGAAGAACTCTGCGTCAGCAAGACGAGGGCGAACTACTTTCTCGTTACCTTCGATTACGTAACGAGGCTCTTTTGATTCGATGTTCGATACGAAGATGAAGTTAGGTAGTAGCTTCTTGTTTTCGTCATAAACAGGGAAGTACTTCTGGTCACCTTTCATGGTGTAAACCAACGCTTCAGAAGGCACTTTTAGGAACTCTTCTTCGAACTTCGCTGTTAGTACTACTGGCCATTCAACCAGAGACGTTACTTCTTCTACTAGGTCATCTTCTAGGTCAGCGATACCGCCAACCGCTGCTGCTGCTTTTTGTGCGTCAGCTAGGATGATTGCTTTACGCGCTTCGTAATCTGCCATTACTTTACCGCGCTCTTCTAGGATCGCAGGGTATTGTTCAGCAGAATCGATAGTGAACTCTTGCTCACCCATGAAGCGGTGACCACGGATAGTGCGATCAGAAGCGACACCAAGGATCTCGCCTTCGATTAGGTCGCTGCCCATTAGCATGGTTAGCGTCTTAACTGGACGGATAAATTGAGTCGTTTTGTTACCCCAGCGCATTGGTTTTGCGATAGGTAGGTTTGCTAGTGCTTTCGCTGCAAGTTCAACTACGATCTCAGACGTTGGCTGACCTTTCACTTCTTGTTTGAACAGTAGCCATTCACCTTTGTCTGTAACCATGCGCTCTGCTTGGTCAACCGTGATGCCACAACCGCGTGCCCAGCCTTGAGCCGCTTTTGTTGGGTTGCCTTCCGCGTCAAACGCTGCAGAAACCGCAGGACCACGTTTTTCAACAACTTTGTCAGACTGGCTGTCTGCTAGTGCTGCGACTTTAAGTGCAAGACGACGAGGTGCCGCGAACCATTTAACGCCTTCGTGAGCAAGCTCAGCGCCTTTTAGTTCTGCTTCGAAGTTTGCTGCGAATGCTTCAGCTAGAGTGCGAAGTTGCGTTGGTGGTAGCTCTTCTGTACCTAGCTCGATTAGAAATTCTTTTGCCATGTTACTCTACCCCTTGCGCTTGTTCTTTCTTACACATTGGGAAGCCTAGAGCTTCACGCGATGCGTAGTATGCTTCTGCAACTGCTTTAGTCAGGTTGCGGATGCGTAGGATGTAACGTTGGCGTTCAGTTACTGAGATCGCTTTACGTGCGTCTAGTAGGTTGAATGCGTGACCAGCTTTTAGAATGCGCTCGTAAGCAGGTAGTGGCAGTGGCTTTTCAAGCTCAAGCAGCTCTTTACACTCTTTCTCGCACTGTTCGAAGAAACCAAATAGGAATTCCACGTCTGCGTGCTCGAAGTTGTAAGTCGATTGCTCTACTTCATTTTGGTGGAAGATGTCACCGTAAGTCACTTTGCTGCCGTCTGGTGCGATGTTCCAAACTAGGTCGTAAACAGAGTCTACTTCTTGGATGTACATTGCTAGACGTTCGATACCGTAAGTGATCTCACCAGTAACTGGCTTACACTCAAGACCGCCAACTTGCTGGAAGTAAGTAAACTGAGTCACTTCCATGCCGTTTAGCCAAACTTCCCAGCCTAGACCCCATGCGCCTAGTGTTGGGTTTTCCCAGTTGTCTTCTACGAAACGGATGTCGTGTACAAGAGGGTCAATACCAAGAACTTCAAGGGAGCCAAGGTACAACTCTTGAATATTGTCAGGCGATGGTTTTAGCGCTACTTGGAATTGGTAGTAGTGCTGAAGACGGTTAGGGTTTTCACCGTAACGGCCATCAGTAGGACGACGTGAAGGTTGTACGTAAGCTGTCGACATTGGCTCTGGGCCAAGCGCTCGTAGACAGGTCATTGGGTGAGAGGTACCCGCACCCACTTCCATATCTAGCGGTTGAACAATGGTACAACCATTTTGAGCCCAATAATCCTGCAGCGCGAGGATCATTCCCTGGAAGGTTTTGATATCGTATTTTTGCATAAGTCAGGTTCGCGCGATTCTCTTGTTACTCGTTAATTCGTCATCTATGCCGAGTTTTTCAACTCTAACAACGGCGATAAAGAGTAATTACGGTTGAATAAATTAACAATCTAGTATAACCAGATATTGAGCATGGGAGTAGAGCTAATCTTGATTAATTCGTGGGCGATTTTCTCCTTTAATGAATTTTTACCGCGTTATCTGCTGTATTTTTCCTAAAAGGGAGTTTTCGCCTGCTTTGGCTCTTGAGAAGCGCAACAAAGGTGGCTAGAATTGCGCCTGTCTTTGGGGAGTAGCTTACCTGATGAAGTTTCTGTTTCATCTGGTTCGTCCGTCAACATAATTGGTGCAAAATCACCATGGCGTTCGAGACTTGAAGCCTTTCAAGTTTAGCAAGACCTTAGACAAATCATCACGAACCGGGGTAGGGGCGTGAGGTTTGTCTTCGGTTAAAAATAATAATCCCTGCCCCAATGAGCATGTCGTGAGCGTTTTAGCTATTTCAATTACTACTGTAGCGTTAGCAGAAATTGGCGATAAGACCCAATTGCTATCTCTATTACTCGCAAGTCGTTACCGAAAACCAATCCCAATTATTGCAGCAATCTTTTTGGCAACTATTGCCAACCACGCTTTGGCTGCATGGTTAGGTGTGGTTGTCGCAGACTATCTATCACCTGAGATTTTAAAGTGGGTGCTGGTGGTCAGTTTTGTCGCGATGGCGGCTTGGGTTCTGATCCCGGACAAACTGGATGATGACGAGCAGATTTCTAATCGAGGCCCATTTATTGCCAGCTTTATCGCGTTCTTCGTTGCGGAGATAGGCGATAAAACTCAGATCGCCACTTCCATCTTAGGGGCGCAATACGCGGATGCGTTAAGTTTGGTGATTATCGGTACCACAATCGGTATGCTGCTGGCGAATGTACCTGTGGTCCTGATTGGTAAATTGTCGGCCGACAAGATGCCTTTAGGGCTGATCCGTAAAATCACCGCATTTTTGTTTATTGCTCTGGCAATAGGGGCTGCACTGTTCTGATTTTTTGCACGTGAAATGATGTGAGTTATCAATCATTAGTAGCGTGCTGCGCGAGTTCAAACTCTGACTCTAAATCGTTCCGTTGCGTGACGGATGACATATAAGTGTCATACTTGTCATGGTAGTTTAATGGTGTGAATGATAGCGAGAGGGCAAGTTTATGCTTACACGTTACATGGGGATGTCCCCGAAGAGTCAGAGTTATTTATTCACTTTTGGTTTAGCGCTGTGTTTACTAGCGATGGTGCTAACTGATATGTGGTTACCGATTGTAGCAGGATCGTTCGTTCTTACTGGATTGACAGTAGAAGCGTGGATTCGTGTCGCTCACATCATTCCTATGCATGAAGAGATGCGGGCAATGAAGAAACAACTTAACAAGCTCCAATCAGAAGTTCGCACACTCGAATACGACGAATAAACAAACGGCAGCCAATATAGGCTGCCGTTTTTAGTTCGACCAGATTATTCCAATCCTTTCTTGATCAGGTACTGATACGGAACTTGCTCCGTTTGTGCCGCAACTAACTGGTGGTCCATAAAGCGGCAGAAACTCGGAATGTCTCGAGTCGTGGATGGATCGTCTGCTTTGACCAGCAAAATCTCACCATCTTGCATGTTGCGAATTGTCTTCCTGACCATCATCACTGGCTCTGGGCAGCGCAGTCCTTGCGCCTCTAATGTCTTGTTTGCCAGTTCAGGATTAAAGCTCATAGTGTGATTCTCGTAACTAACTGAGCGTTGAATTTTACTTTCGTTGAAAAAATATTCAATAACCACTTGGCAAACCGAATTTTTTGTTTTACCTTAAATTAACAATTTGGTAACAACTGGCAAGGGAGAGGCAATGTTAACAGCGTTAGACAGACTTACGATTTACTCAGTGCTGTGTTTTATCTCGTTCTGTGCATTGGTACTTAGGACGCCAGCTGACACCTCTTTGACGCCTCTCGTAGGCATGGTTGCCACTATTATTGGGATTTGGATCGAGATGCGCAGATGGTCTGGCGCATCTGAGCAAGAAAATTAGCGCTTCTTGCTTGGATCAGAATGCTTTTAATAACGCTCACCTATTTTTTACCGACACTTCATTCCGACACTATCCCCATTTTTCTTGGGCTTCCCCGCTGAAAGGCGGGATTTTTTTTGCCTAAAGAGTACAATTTACCCAAACACATACAAAATAAGTGGCTAATTCGTGGAACTGGAAGATATCTATCGCCGAGATTTAAATTTACTGGTTGCGTTGCGAGTACTGATAGAAGAAAACAGTGTCAGTAAGGCGGCAACACGTCTGAACTTGAGTCAATCGGCAATGAGTCGTGTGCTTGGTCGTCTACGCGACTTATTGGGAGACCCGCTGTTTACTCGTCAGGGACAGCATTTGATCCCAACTCAGAAAGCGTTAGAGATCGATCGCTCATTGGGCGAGCCATTAGAGTCTTTACGTCAGTTGTTATCTCCGGTTGAGTTTGACCCATTGCAATGCGTACAGACTTTCAACATCGTGACCACCGATTATGCCATGCAAACGATATTACCGTTCGCTTTGCCGAGAATTTACCAAGAAGCACCAAATGTGTCTTTCAACTTCTTACCACTGCAACACGACCGTTTATCAGATCAGCTCACTTATGAAGGTGCAGACTTAGCGATTTGTCGCCCGACAGGCCCGGTGGAGCCTCTACGCAGTGAAGTGTTGGGGCGAGTGGGGGTGCTGTGTATGCTTTCAAAACAGCATCCATTAGCGAATAAAGAAATGAGCTTGGATGATTATCTGAGTCATCCACATGCCATGATCGCCATCAGTGATGGTGTTAAGGCACTGATCGAACAAGCTTTGATGGAGAAACCTAAGCGTAAAATGGTTCTGCGGGCTTATCATTTAGAAGCCGCATTGGCGATCATGGATACCTTGCCAATTATCATCACAGTGCCAGCGGACTTGGCGTATCTGGTTGCCGAGCGTTATGACTTGGTGGTGAAACCGTTACCATTCCAATTCACGCCGTTTGAATACTCGATGATTTGGCATGCGCGTTGCGAGCATTCTCCCGCTCAAGAATGGTTAAGAACGATTGTGCGTGAAGAGTGTAGCCGTCTGATAGCTAAACGTATCGAAGATATGGGACTGAACTGCTAACAAAAAAGAGCCAGCAATGCCGGCTCTTCGTCTGTTTACACTGAGTCAGTGTTTATAGCTTGATAACCACACGCCCCGTTACTTGACCGTTGGTGATGTCTTCTGCATATTTCGGTGCTTCAGTAAGAGCAACTTCAGTACACGCTTGCTCGAAGTAGCTGTCTGGTAGTAGCTCGACCAGCTTTTCCCATGCTGCGATACGTTTCTCTGTTGGGCACATTACTGAGTCCACACCTTGTAGGCGAACATTACGTAGGATGAACGGCATCACTGTGGTTGGTAGATCAAAACCACCTGCAAGACCACAAGCTGCAACTGCACTGTTGTAATCCATTTGCGCCAATACTTTAGCCAGTACTTTGCTGCCTACAGTATCAACCGCACCTGCCCATACTTGCTTTTCAAGTGGACGTGCTGGTTCTTCAAATTCAGTACGGTCGATGATGCGGCTAGCACCTAGTTTTTCAAGTAGCGGGCCATTTTTTTCTACACGACCTGTCACTGCAGCAACTTTGTAGCCAAGCTGTGCTAGAAGCGTTACTGCGACTGAGCCTACACCGCCACTTGCGCCAGTTACAAGGATTTCACCATTTTCAGGTTTGATGCCTGCATCAAGCAGTGCTTGAACACATAGCATGCCAGTGAAGCCAGCAGTACCAACCATCATTGCTTTCTTGCTGTCTAGACCTTTTGGTAGTGGTACTAGCCAATCTGCTTTTAGACGAGCACGCTGAGACATACCACCCCAGTGGTTTTCACCCACGCCCCAGCCAGTAAGGACAACTTTGTCACCAGCTTGGTAGCGGTCGTCTTCTGAGCTTACTACCGTACCTGCTAAGTCAATACCTGGCACCATCGGGAAGTTACGGATGATTTTACCTTTACCTGTGATCGCAAGGCCGTCTTTGTAGTTTAACGATGAGTAATCAACGTCAATCAGAACGTCGCCTTCAGGCAGTTGTGTTTCATCGATTTGCTCGATGTTAGCGATAGTACGTTTGTCTTCTTGATTTAGAACTAGAGCATTAAACATAAGGTTCTCCGATTGTGCGGTAGCATGACTCTGGGTCACATGCAGCAAGATATCAACTGGTCTAAGTGTATGTCTTCTTTGTCTATGAATAAAATGAAACTTGAGCATTTAATGTATGCTCTTCATGCATGTTTGATGTAAAACAAAAAGGGCGACATCAATTGTCGCCCTTAAGTGTAATACTAAAAATTTTAGTACTAGTTCATTTGCTTATGATTGTTGGCTCGATCACTACAACAACGTCTTGAACTGTTATGGTCGTTCAAATACTGTCGCAATGCCCTGACCCAAACCGATACACATGGTGGCCAGACCGTATTTCGCGTCTTTCGCTTCCATTAGGTTGATCAACGTTGTTGAGATACGTGAACCAGAACAGCCTAGTGGATGACCCAATGCTATCGCACCACCGTTAAGGTTGACCTTCTCATCCATAACATCAAGCAGGCCTAAGTCTTTAGCACACGGCAGAGACTGCGCGGCAAATGCTTCGTTTAGCTCAACCACATCCATGTCTTCAATTGAAAGACCGGCACGCTTGAGCGCTTTTTTCGTCGCAGGTACAGGACCGTAACCCATAATAGAAGGATCGCAGCCCGCAATGGCCATGCCTTTAATACGTGCACGAATCTTCAAGCCAAGTTCATTAGCTTTCTCTTCACTCATGATCAACATCGCTGATGCACCATCGGACAGAGCCGATGATGTACCGGCTGTTACTGTACCGTTTGCAGGGTCGAACACTGGGCGAAGTTGAGATAGACCTTCAACGGATGTTTCAGGGCGAATCACTTCATCGTAATCTAGAGTGAACAGGGTGCCGTCAGCGGCGTGGCCTTCAATTGGTAGAATTTCGTTTTTAAAACGACCCTCTACGGTTGCTGCGTGCGCACGAGCGTGAGAGCGAGCGGCAAACTCGTCTTGTTGCTCACGGCTAATGCCATGTAATTTACCAAGCATTTCAGCCGTTAAGCCCATCATGCCCGCAGCTTTTGCTACGTTCTTTGACATACCTGGGTGAAAGTCTACACCGTGGTTCATTGGCACATGCCCCATGTGCTCAACGCCACCAATTAGGCAGATTTCAGCATCGCCAGTCATGATGGCACGTGTACCGTCGTGAAGCGCTTGCATTGATGAACCACACAAGCGGTTCACCGTCACGGCGCCAATTTCAATCGGCAGGCCCGCGAGTAGCGCGGCATTACGTGCAACGTTAAAGCCTTGCTCTAGTGTTTGCTGTACACAGCCCCAGTAGATGTCTTCAATCTCGCTTGGGTTCACTTGTGGGTTACGCGCAAGAATGCCTTTCATTAGGCGCGCAGATAGATCTTCTGCTCGTGTATGACGGAAAGCACCACCTTTAGAGCGACCCATTGGAGTACGTAGACAATCGACTACGACAACATTTCTTGTTTGATTAGTCATTTTAGAATCCCTCCTTAGATAGAACCTTGCTGTTGTGCACCGTAAAAGCTTTCACCTTTCGCCGCCATATCAATCAGCATTTGCGGTACTTGGTACATCGCACCTAGCTCGGCGTGTTGTTTTGCCATTTCAACGTATTCAGCAATACCCACGCTGTCTAGATAGCGGAATACGCCACCGCGGAATGGAGGGAAACCAAGACCATAAACCAATGCCATATCTGCTTCCTGCGGAGTCGCGATGATGCCTTCTTGTAGGCACAGCACCACTTCGTTGATCATTGGAATCATCATACGTTGAATGATGGTCTGATCGTCAAAGTCCTGCTTATCGGCACAAACGTCAGCAAGTACCGGTAAGATCGCTTCGGAGAAGGTTTTCTTCGGCTTACCTTTTTTATCTATGGTGTAGCTGTAGAAGCCATTACCATTTTTCTGACCATATTTGTCTGCTTCGAACAGTGCATCAATCGCATCACGACCTTGTTTACCCATACGCTCAGGGAAACCGTCAGCCATCACAGCTTGTGCGTGGTGCGCGGTATCAATGCCGACTACGTCAAGCAAGTACGCCGGTCCCATCGGCCAGCCAAACTTACGCTCCATGACTTTGTCGATTTTCGTAAAGTCAGCACCATCACGAAGTAGCATGCTGAAGCCGCCAAAGTATGGGAACAATACGCGGTTAACGAAGAACCCTGGGCAGTCATTAACGACAATTGGTGATTTGCCCATTTTCGCAGCATACGCCACAACACGATTGATGGTTTCATCAGAGGTGTGCTCACCACGGATGATCTCAACAAGAGGCATACGATGCACTGGGTTGAAGAAGTGCATACCACAGAAGTTTTCTGGGCGTTTTAGTGATTTTGCCAATAGGTTGATAGGAATCGTTGAGGTGTTTGAGGTGATAACGGTGTCGTCACCGACATGGGATTCAACTTCACTTAAAACTGCTGCTTTTACTTTCGGGTTTTCAACGACAGCTTCAACAATCACATCAGAGTTTTCAATACCTGCGTAATGTAAGCTCGGTGTGATTGACGCTAAAATACCCGCCATCTTAAAGCCATCAATGCGACCGCGAGATAAGCGTTTATTCAGCAGCTTAGATGCTTCAGTCATGCCTAGGTCGAGCGACGCTTGCGCGATGTCTTTCATTAAGACTGGCACACCTTTTAGCGCTGATTGGTAAGCAATGCCGCCACCCATGATACCTGCACCTAATACGGCTGCACGTTGCGTGTCTTTACTTGCTGACTTCGCTGCTTTTTTCGCAATGCCTTTGATGTATTGATCATTAAGGAATAGGCCAACGAGTGATTTTGCTTCTTCCGATTTAGCCAATTTCACGAAGTGCTTACGTTCAATGTCTAACGCTTCATTACGTGCAAAGCGAGCACCTTCTTCAATCGTGATAACGGCTGTCATTGGGGCAGGGTAGTGAGGACCTGCTTTTTGTGCCACCAGACCCTTCGCCATGGTGAAGCTCATCATTGATTCAAGCTTACTCAGCGTTAGCGGAGATGTTTTCTGTGCTCGGCGTGCTTGCCAGTCAAGTTTCTCGTTAATTGCAGAGTCAAGAGTTTGTAGTGCTGATTCGTATAAAGCATCAGTCTCTACAACTGCATCGAGTAAGCCAATTTTCAATGCTTCATCAGCTCGGCATGCTTTACCTTGGGTGATGATTTCCATTGCGCTGTCTGCGCCAATAACGCGAGGTAAGCGTACACAACCACCAAAGCCAGGCATGATTCCCAGTTTCGTTTCTGGTAGGCCGATGCTGGTGGTTTTGTCACCAATACGCATGTCTGTTGCTAGCACACATTCACAACCGCCACCAAGAGCGTGGCCTTTGATCACTGAGATGGTCGGAACGGGTAAGTCTTCTAATTTGTTAAAGATGCTATTAGCAAATTGCAGCCATTGGTCGAGCTCGGCATCCGTTTTAGCAAACAGACCTAAAAACTCGGTAATGTCTGCGCCTACAATGAATGCGTCTTTATCTGAAGTGAGCAACAACCCCTTGAGGCCTTGATGGGCAATGAGCGCATCAAGAGCTTTATCTAGCGATTCTAATGTCGCTAGGTCGAGTTTGTTGACGGATTTTGGAGAGCAGAAGCTTAGCTCTGCAATACCATCTTGTATTTCCTTTACCTGTAGGGTTTCGGCTTGGTAAATCATTGTCTATCTCCATGACATACAATCGTGGATTGTCTGTATACCTATTTCAACGACGCCGTGTACCTCGGCAAATAGGTATCGAGGAAGTTGTTTTATTTTTGTTCTGGTTTGACCAGTAAAGTTAGTTTGGATCGTGGATTGTTTAATTTCAATACATTTTTTAAACAAGTGTTTAACATTGTGCGCTGTGGCAGATCTTATGCGACGGGTAAATCACACTCGTGATAGACTTCAGGCAAATAGACCTGAATCCATAATCCTATGAATGACAAGCCTTATCTGATTCCAGCAGAGCCCGCTCAATTTGAAGAAGAAATTAAAAAGAGCGTCTTCATTACTTATTTGGCACACACGCCAAGTATCGAAGCTGCAAAAGCATTTGTTGATCAAATCAAAGCTAAACACGCTGATGCTAGACATAACTGTTGGGGCTTTGTTGCTGGTCGCCCGGAAGATTCAATGAAATGGGGCTTTAGTGATGATGGGGAGCCGTCCGGAACAGCAGGCAAACCAATCCTGGCGCAGCTGTCTGGATCTGGGGTGGGGGAGATCACGGCTGTGGTCACGCGATACTCTGGTGGAATCAAGTTAGGTACAGGCGGCTTGGTTAAAGCGTATGGGGGTGGGGTTCAACAAGCGCTCAAGCTGCTTCAAACTATTGAGAAAAAAATAACCACAAAGCTCAGACTAACGTTAGACTATGGGTTTATGCCGATCGCACAATCAATCATGCCGCAATTTGGTGCGATAGAAGTCGAGGCTGAATACAGCGATCAGGTCGTATTAGTGGTGGAAATTGAGCTTCGAGAAGTGAGCGCGTTTACCCAAGCAATCATCAATAAAAGCGGGGCAAAGGCAATTGTCACTCCGCTAGACGGACAATAATGAAAAACAGGAAGCAACAGGGACAGCTTCGCTAGTCAATTTATCCATGCAATTTCGTTCAATTATTCGAATCGTCGGGCTACTGCTCGCACTCTTTAGTGTCACTATGCTTGCGCCAGCACTCGTTGCGCTGATCTATCGAGATGGTGCTGGTGTGCCTTTTGTCACGACATTTTTTGTTCTGCTGTTTTGTGGGGCCGTTTGTTGGTACCCAAACCGCAGGTATAAGCACGAGCTTAAAGCTCGAGATGGCTTTCTTATTGTCGTCTTATTCTGGACAGTACTTGGCAGTGCAGGCTCGATCCCCTTTCTCATTGCTGACAACCCGAACGTCTCAGTGACAGATGCGTTTTTTGAATCGTTTTCTGCTCTCACGACGACCGGGGCGACCGTTATTGTTGGTTTGGATGAGTTACCTAAAGCGATTCTATTCTATCGACAGTTACTGCAGTGGTTCGGCGGTATGGGAATCATCGTATTAGCGGTGGCGATTTTGCCAGTACTTGGCATCGGTGGTATGCAGCTTTACCGCGCCGAGATCCCAGGTCCAGTCAAGGATACTAAAGTGACGCCGCGTATAGCAGAAACTGCTAAGGCGCTTTGGTACATCTATTTGAGCCTGACTATCGCCTGTGCTTCGGCTTTTTGGTTAGCTGGTATGACGCCATTTGACGCCATCAGTCACAGCTTTTCCACCATTGCTATTGGCGGCTTCTCTACCCACGATGCCAGCATCGGATATTTTGATAGTTACGCGATTAACCTGATTACTGTGGTTTTTCTGCTTATATCTGCATGTAATTACACACTGCACTTTGCTGCATTTGCATCAGGTGGCGTACATCCCAAGTATTACTGGAAAGATCCTGAGTTTCGCGCCTTCTTGTTTATTCAAGTGCTGCTATTTATCATTTGCTTTCTATTATTACTGAAACATCATTCTTACACATCGACATACGATGCTTTCGATCAGGCTCTGTTCCAAACCGTATCAATATCCACAACAGCGGGCTTTACGACAACAGGTTTTGCGGATTGGCCGCTCTTCTTACCTGTGCTGTTATTGTTCTCTTCCTTTATAGGTGGTTGTGCTGGTTCAACAGGCGGCGGCATGAAAGTGATCCGTATCCTGCTTCTTACCTTACAAGGTGCGCGTGAACTAAAACGTTTAGTCCATCCACGCGCGGTTTACACCATCAAAGTAGGTGGCAGTGCCCTACCGCAACGTGTTGTCGATGCGGTTTGGGGTTTCTTCTCCGCATACGCATTGGTATTTGTGGTTTGTATGTTGGGGTTGATTGCAACAGGAATGGATGAGCTCAGTGCGTTCTCGGCGGTGGCTGCGACTCTGAACAACCTCGGTCCTGGCTTGGGAGAAGTGGCGCTTCACTTTGGTGATGTTAACGACAAAGCAAAATGGGTATTAATAGTTTCTATGCTGTTTGGTCGTTTGGAAATCTTTACCTTACTTATTCTACTTACGCCGACGTTTTGGCGTAGCTAAGGGGAAATCGTGGCAAAAGCATTATTTCTATACTCTTCCCGCGAAGGGCAGACTAAAAAAATTCTCCACTATATAGATGAACAACTTCCAGATTTCGATTGTGAGCTGGTGGATTTACATAATGTCGAGACGATTGACTTCAGCCAATACGACAGAGTATTGATAGGCGCCTCTATTCGCTATGGCCATCTTAATAAAAAGCTATACCAGTTTATTGAGCGAAACCTCAATCAATTGGAGCAAAATAAAGTGGCATTTTTCTGCGTAAACCTAACCGCTCGTAAAGAGGACCAAGGAAAGGATACACCTGAAGGTAGTGCCTACATTCGCAAGTTCCTAATTAAGTCGCCTTGGAAACCAACGCTAATCGGTGTTTTTGCTGGTGCACTTTATTACCCACGTTATAGCTGGTTCGACAGAACTATGATTAGGTTCATTATGTCGATGACGGGTGGCGAAACCGATACGACCAAAGAGGTGGAGTACACCAATTGGGAAAAAGTGGCTCTTTTCGCAGATAAATTTAGAGAACTGTAGAAATAACGTGCTCTTTTGACCGCTTTTGATGCAAATTTATCCGAACGATAAAAAAATCAAAAAAAACGAGAAAAAGGGCTTGCCAATGTGATCGCAATCTCTATAATGCCACCTCGCTGACACGGCAACGCTTCGAAGCTTAAGTTTCGAAAGTAAGAAGCCAAGTTAGCAAGCCAAGTTAGCCAAGCGGAAACGCTTGAAGAAAGTTTGAAAAAAGTGATTGACACTAAACTTTAACTCGCTAAAATGGCCGTCCTGTTTTGAGCAAAGCTCAACAGGAAAGCTCTTTAACAATATAGACCTATCAATCTGTGTGGGCACTCGTTGATGATAATCCAAATAGTTTCTTCGGAAACAAT
>NZ_JAWOTE010000046.1:0-18620 GCF_033338695.1 Vibrio sp. Vb1166
GCCACCCCAACAAATAACGAAACCGTGCTTAAAACCACAAGGGTTAGCAATAACTTCTTCAAAGTTAACCTCTGCTATCTTGGATTACAGTTCAACGGTTTGCTTTATCTCACTGACCATTTTTTCTGTTGCTGTCACACCAGACATCGACAAGTACCACGCGTCCACATCTAAATAAGTGATTTTATGATTTTTATATGCCGCAGTAGCTTTGACTAAGTCGTTATCCATGGATTTACGAATATCGTTATCCGGCGTACCTGTCAGAGAATTTCGGTCAACCACGAGAATATTTTTCGGGTTAGCTTCACGAATAAACTCATAAGAAATGACATCTCCGTGAGTGCCCGTTTTCACGTGCTCAACCGTTTCCAAGAAGCCAAAGTCGTTATAAATGACGCCAAATCGCGACTGGGCACCAAACGCGCTGATGTTGTCACCCATGCTCAAAATCGTTAATGCATCATTTTTGTTCGATTGGTTGTAGTCACGGATTGCTTTGAATTGAGCATCTAGCGCTTCAATTTTCTGCTCTACTTTTTCTTCGATATTGAAGATCTTACCAATATTGCGCCATTGCGCTTGCGTGCCTTCCCAATAGCCTTGGTTCTCTTTCGCCGCAAAAACAACTGTAGGGGCAATTTCACTCAGCTCTTCATATTTCGCAGACGCTCGCGGACCAACCAAAATCAAATCCGGTTTTTGCATGTAGATGGTTTCAAAATCAGGTTCAAACAAACTACCCGCAGAGGTGTAGTTATCTTTGCTGTATTTTGAAAGGTAACTAGGAAGATTAGAAGAGTTAGATACTGCAACAGGATCGATACCAAAGTTGTCCAGCGCATCTAGCGGGCCAAAGCCAATCACAACCACACGCTCTGGGGATTGTTCTAGCTCTGTTTGACCCATGTAGTGGTCAATCACAACTTTAGCAGCGAAAGAAGGAGAAACAGTAAATAACGACAGCATAGCCGCACCGACGAATTTTTTCATTTTGTTAAGCCTTAATGAGATCTATTATCATACGCGTTCGCAATATAACGCTACTCTTTAATGCATTCAACAAAATTTAAGGTACTTTACATTAGTTACGTTTACTCAAGACTTAGATATATCAAAGACTTATAAAACCCATCAGTTCCAATACCTGGGCGTATCATTCATGCGCTTCAATAAACGCTTTGAGTGCCAGCTCATCAATAATCTCCAAACCGTTGTCCGTTTTTGTAATCAATCCCTTTTCAATCAAGTCCTTAACTGCACGTCGATAGACTCGGCCTGAGGTACCAAACCGCTCAGCCTCTTGGTTCACTTTATCAAAACCACCAAGCAACTTATCCGTCTGATTACGGACGAGAAGATCATAGGCAATGTTGTAAGTAATGGGATGCAACAAACGATTAGTGTAGATATCCATGGAGTCTTGATAATCCTCAGCCAATGCTGAAGCGAAGAACACCATCATTTGGGGATGATTTTGCAGTGCTTCGGTTAGTTTTTGGATACAGATAACATCAACCTGCATATGTTCATCTGCTATCACATTCCATTGACAAGGAGTCTGAGTGAAGAACTCCATTTCACCATAAATATGATAGTCGCAGTTAGCTTCCCCTAATTGAAAACGTCGTCCATTTGCGGCCAATATGTTCATCGAGACTCGACCTACTGGCACAACATACAAGTACTGAAGTTGCTCACCTTGGCGGAGAATTGCTTCCCCAGCATCAAAGTAACGCGAATTTATTTGGCATTGATAAATCAAATCGCGAAAGGTGGCACTCTTTTCTTCAAGGTATGTTTTGAAGCGACCAGTCGGATAAGGGCTGATTTTCATTTTCTGCTCTCTCAGAAAAAGTTACGGACAACTATTTAAGGTGGATTGTACCCCGTAACTCCAAATAAAAAAGCGACAGTGACCTGTCGCTTTACATCTATTCTGTTTATGTGACTTACTGAGATAGAGACTGGCTAACGCTGAGCAACCAAGGCTTCTAATGCCGTAATCGCGGCACTCTTCTCACCTTGCATCATTACTTTGGCCTCATCAACGTACTGACCAACACCTTCTTTCACATCTTGTTGATACAGCACCACGTTGTTTAATATCGAAGCCACATGAAGGCCTCGTAGTCGACCGACCGTAAACAGCGCAGAGGTTTCCATATCGGCACCTAAGATGCCTTTCTTGTTCCAATGTTGGCATATTGCATCCTCGTCATCGGTATAGAAACTGTCGTGAGAACGCACCACACCAAAATGATAATGCACTTTTTGCATCGACAAGTAACGCTCAACTTCCTTTAACAGTGAAAAGCTTGCGTAGGCTGGATAAGACGAATCGACATACGCTTTAGAGCCGCCCTCATCTCTTACCGCGCCTTCGGCAATGATCAACTCGCCAAGATGAATGCCTGATTGCATTGCCCCCGCCGATCCAACGCGTACCACATGAGTCACACCGCACTGTTTTAGCTCTTCCACTGCGATGATCATCGATGGCGCACCTATACCTGTACTACATACTGAAACAGGCTTGCCTTTGTAGTTGCCGGTAAACACACGGTACTCGCGGTTTTCCGACACCATTTCTGCATCATCAAATAATACCGCGATACGATTCGCTCGATCTGGCTCGCCGCATACAATAACGAGGGGAGCGATTTGTGTTTCATCCACTCCGATATGAGGTTGTTTGGCCATTTTTCGTTCCTTACGCAGCAGCGTGCGCTAAGGTTTTATCGCCATTGCGCTTAGCGCTACGAGCCCACTCACGCGTGCCATTGGCAGCGATGAACATAAGAATCGCGTACTGAACAGACATTGCGTAAACACCTTGCGTCGCGTAGATACCCACACTGATAATATTAATCACAACCCATAGAATCCAGTTTTCGACGTATTTACGTGTCATCAGAATTTGTGCAACAACAGAAAGTACTGTCATGGTTGCATCCCAGAACGGGAACGCGTCAGGTTCAAGCACCGGTTCAGCCAAGCCAGCACCAAAGAGATTCAAGCTATCAACAGCAATGTTTGCTAGCGCAAAGAAAAATGGGTCGATATAGATCGTTAATAATGCGATACATGCAACGCTAATAGAGGCAGTAGTAATAAGTTTCTGTTTATTTAACCAGCGAACCTCCAGCGTTTCACCTTGTGCGTTTGGACGAGTCCACGCATACCAGCCGTAAATGTTCGCACAGAAGAAAAACAATTGAAGAAGCAATAATCCGTATAACTGAATTTGAAAAAAGATAACGGCAAAAAGCGTGACATTCAGCAAACCGAATAAGTAGTTGATGGTTTTTTCTTGGCTGGCAAACCAAATGCAAAGCAGTCCAAAAACGGTACCGAAAGCTTCGATCCAGCTCATTGCGTAGCCGTCGCCAATCGGAATGTTAACGAGAGTATTATTAATATCGAGTAAGGCAAAGAGGTCCATAACATGTCCTTTATTATTTTGTTTGGAATACGCTTATATTAGAGCGTGATCCCCAACAAAAAGGAGGACATTTGTCCTCCTCTTGATGCACTCGATCATAATTCAGTTCAATGTTTACTTGAAAGCAATAAATGATGCTATTGAACGGTGTTGGAAATAGACGTGCCTATGAGTCCAAGCCTAGATAGCGTTTTTTGAATGCAGAAGCTGATGCAAATAAAGCTGACGCCAAAAGTGTAATAATAAAGCCAATTGCGTACTCAAATGCTTCATTAACCAGTAGCTGATAGCAGCTCACAAAAAAAATCAATACAACTGTAATAACATTAACTCGGTGAAACCAAGGGTGTTTTACAGACAACTTAGCGTAACCTTTTGATAACATTTGACTAATCCGCCAGACAACAATTAATAGTTTTATTTATAATCAACGACGATAGTAAGGCTTTATCGTATAAAGAGAAACGACTTTTTTAATTTTTTAGCTCAACATCACACGTCATTCAGTGAGGTTTGACTTTAACCTCTTGACGCTTTTTCGTTCCACTAGAGTCGGCTCTAATTGTACGACCTGTGCCTCTGTTGATTTTTCATCCAACTTTCGGACAAGAGTCTCAACGGCAGCCTGCCCCAAACGGTACTTAGGCTGATGAATGGTAGTTAGCGATGGCGACATAAATTTCGCGATATGGATGTCATCGTAACCAATAATGGATAGGTCGTCCGGCACTTTAATACCGAGCTCATTTGCGGCGTTAATCACACCCATCGCCATCATATCGTTAGAGACGAAAATCGAGCTGGGTAATGCGCCACGTTGAGCCATTTTTTTGAACGCTTGATACCCACCCTCACATTCGAAGTCAGACTCAATGATCCAATTGGCATTAAATTCCAAGCCAGCTTCGTTCATTGCTCGCTTATAACCTTCGTATCGCATTTGCGCTTGGTGTTTAATCAAAGGGCCAGTGATGCACCCAATTTCGGTATGGCCGCAATCAATTAAGTATTTCGCCGCTAAGTAACCGCCACGAAGTGAGTTGTCTTGGATTTTATCGCTTGTAAATAGCATCGGCCCCCAGTCCATTACCACAACTGGGATATCTGGGTAACGCTCAAATACATCGATACGCTCTCCTTCTAGCGACGAGCACATCAAGATCAAACCATCGACACGCTTTTGCAATAGCGTATTAATGGATTGACGCATACGTTCGTTATCACCCTCGGTGTTACATAAAATGAGGCTGTAGCCTTTTTGGTAGCAGCTGCGCTCTACGCCTTTTACGACTTCGCCAAAGAATGGGTTGGTTGAGGTTGTCACGAGCATACCAATGGTTTTGGTACGATTGACTTTGAGGCTACGCGCCAACGCAGAGGGCGCGTAGTAGTTAAGCTCTTTTGCGGCATTGTTAACGCGTTCAGAGATCTCTTCGCTCACAAAACGCGTCTTGTTAATAACATGGCTCACTGTTGAAGTGGAAACCCCTGCCAGTTTTGCGATGTCTTTCATCGTCGCCATGTTACTACTCCTATTTTAATGAGGCGTTGTGCGCCTTATTGTTCAGCGAGAAACGCGTCCACCTCTTCGCGGGTTGGAATCGACGTTTGCGCGCCAAAGCGGGTCACAGAAATTGCAGCCGCCGCATGTGCAAACTTAATCGCTGATTCTAAAGGTAAACCTTCTAGGAGACCAGTGACGAATGCCCCATTAAATGTATCGCCCGCTGCGGTAGTATCCGTCGCTTCAACGCGGAAACCCGAGATGATTTCGCCTCGACCGTTTTGGCTTAGCCAAACGCCTTTTGCACCGAGTGTGATCATGACAATTTCTATACCTTTACCATGTAGCACATTCGCCGCTTCTTGCGCGCTTTCGTTGTCTGTTACAGTAATACCTGTCAGAACTTCAGCTTCCGTTTCATTTGGTGTAATCACGTCAATGCAAGACAGTAATTCATCTGACAGTTCGCGAGCTGGCGCTGGGTTCAGAATGACATTGGTTTTGGCATCTTTCGCTACACGCGCAGCTTTCTCAATGCCGCACATCGGCGTTTCCAATTGCATTAGCAAGTAATCTGCTTGGCGAATACGCTCTAAATCTGGCTCAATCGCTTCTGCTGTCAGTTTGGCGTTTGCTTCAGCTGAAATGCAAATGCTGTTCTCCCCACTGTCCGACACTTGAATCATCGCGATACCTGTCGGGCAATTTGGCTGCATCTTCACACCAGTGATATCGATGCCGTCCATTTTGAAGTTTTCGCGAATGTTAATGCCGAATGAGTCGTCGCCCACACAAGCGATAAAACCGATGTCTGCATTTAATCGCGCCGCCGCGACGGCTTGGTTGGCACCTTTGCCACCTGGGATAACTTGATAGTTGCGACCATGCAGCGTCTCGCCTGGGCGAGGGAAAGAAGGCACTTGAAGAACATGGTCAGCGTTTACACTACCTAACACCACTAACTTATTCATACGGTTATCCTCGGTTCTGAATGAACCCTTTTTAAAAACTGTTTAGGAAAATACATTAGATGACTTTAACTTCTCTTCCTGACGAAGGAGTCTCGATAAAAAGCCAAAGGCATCTATACCCCACACTTTGCAGTATTTTGGGTAAATTTGCCCTCACCTCCTAAACGACAGATATAAACGGAGGAGAGAGCAAAATTTAGGATGATTTATTGGAACTTGAAACTTACTTAGTGACTACTTTTAGTGGTACTGGGATGTACTCTTCTACTTCTTCACCTTTCAAAACTTTGTCAGCCGTTTCAACACCTAAAGCACCGATAAGGTCTGGTTGCTGAGCAATAGTTGCCGCTAGTTTGCCACGGTTAACTGCTGCAATGCCGTCTTCCGTACCATCAAAACCAACGATAACGACATCTTTGCCAGAAGCTTGAACTGCGCGAAGTGCACCTAGCGCCATTTCATCATTCTGTGCAAATACCGCTTGTACATCCGGGTTAGCCGCTAGCAGGTTTTCCATTACGTTTAGACCTTTTGTGCGGTCAAAGTCAGCTGGTTGGCTAGCAAGAAGATCCATATCGCTGCCCTTCACGGCATTCATAAAGCCTTCACCGCGCTCACGCGCTGCCGATGTGCCCGCAATACCTTCAAGTTGAATGACTTTTGCTTTTTCGCCGACTTTTTCCATGATGTAGTGGCCTGCCATTTCACCACCAATTACGTTGTCCGACGCGATGTGACTCACAACTTCACCACGGCTTGCACCACGGTCTAATGTCAACACAGGGATCTTAGAACGGTTCGCCATACGAATTGCATTAGACACTGCATCAGAATCCGTTGGGTTGATAAGAATTGCTTTTACGCCGCGAATACTTAAATCCTCGATGTTCGACAGTTCTTTACTCGGGTCATTTTGCGAGTCCAGTACAATTAAGTCGTACCCCAATTCTTTCGCTTTTGCTTCCGCACCGTCTTTCATCGTTACGAAGAACGGGTTGTTTAGCGTCGAAACCACAATCGCCATGGTATCTTGAGCTTGCGCCGCTACCGATACGGTTGAAGAAAGAAGTGCAGCAGAGATAAGAGTTGCAAGTTTTTTCATCGTTCTAGTCCTTTGTGTAGGGTGAGCCAGTACACGTCCCCTGACTCGGTTTGTATTCACTGTTTTATATATACAGATTGTTATGAATTACTTGTTTTTGTTGTCTACCAATACCGCCAGCAAGATAACCACTGCTTTTGCAATCATTTGGTAGTAGGAAGAAACATCAAGTAGGTTAAGTGCATTGTTCAAGAAACCGATGATCAGCGCACCAATCAAGGTACCCATGATACGGCCTTTACCGCCCATCAAGCTGGTACCGCCAAGAACAACCGCTGCGATAGCGTCTAGCTCGTAGCCCATACCTGCTGTTGGCTGCGCCGAAGAAAGACGAGACGTTACAATAATGCCTGCAAGCGCTGCTAACATACCGCAGATGGCGTAGACACCAATCTTCACTCGGTCTACATTGATACCTGATAGGCGAGTCGCAGACTCATTGCCGCCTAGTGCGTAAACATAGCGACCAAAGCGCGTGTGGTTAAGTAAATACCAAGCCGCAGCGAACACAACCACCATTAACCAAACAGGAACTGGAATGCCTAGCGCGTAGCCAGTACCAAACCATGCGAACGCATCCGCGGTGTCAGTAAAGCCTGTCGAGATTGGACGACCTTCGGTGTACACCATGGTCACACCGCGTAGTAACGTCATGGTAACCAGCGTAGCGATAAATGCCTGCACCTTACCCTTCGCAATAATGATACCGCTGATCGCACCTAACGCTGCACCTGCGACTAAAGCAGTTGGAACCGCCACTAGCACCGGAACCTCAAGCGCAATCATGCTTGCCGCAAAGGCACCACACAATGCCAATACCGAACCAACACTTAAGTCGATGCCTGCTGTTAAAATAACTAATGTCATACCCACTGCGATAATGGCATTCACGGAGGTTTGACGAAGAATGTTGAGAATGTTGTCGACCGTAAAAAAGTTCGGGTTCAAAAATGACACAACAACGATCAGAAAGATCAAAGCTATCAGTGATTTTTGCTCAATCAGCCACTCTTTTGTGAACAACTTCTTGTTGCCAGTTTCGGTTGGTTTGCTCATGGTATTCGTACTCATGCTGCTTCCTCATTGATCTCTTTGCCTACGGCACAGGCGAGTAATTTTTCTTGATCGGCGTCTTTCGCATCAAATTCGCCAGTGATACGACCTTCATGCATCACTAAAATACGGTCGCTCATGCCGAGCACTTCAGGCATCTCGGAAGAAACCAAGATGATGCTCATGCCTTCGGCCTTAAACTTGTTGATGAGCTGATAAATCTCTTTTTTTGCTCCGACATCAACACCACGTGTTGGCTCATCCAGAATCAGAACTTTAGGTTTCGTCATTAACCCTTTCGCAATCGCAACTTTTTGCTGGTTACCACCAGATAAGTTGCCGATGATTTGATCTCGCGTTGGGGTTTTAATGTTGAATAACTTAATAAAATCTTCCACTGCAATCACTTCGTCGCTGTGTTGAATCTGGAAGCCTTTGGTCAGCTGGTTTAGCGAACAAAGTGACATGTTCTCCTTAACTGAAAGACCTAAAACCAAACCATCGCCTTTGCGATCTTCAGAGATGTAAGCGATACCATTTGCCAAGCCATCTTGCGGGCTAACCGGGTTAATAGTTTTGTTATCAAGATTGATAACACCATGCTCACTAGGTAATGCGCCGTAAATGACTTTCATGAGTTCAGTGCGGCCTGCGCCCATCAAGCCAGAAATTCCAAGAATCTCACCACGCTTGAGAGTAAAGCTCACATCCTGAACGCCAGATCCAGTCAAACCAATGACTTCAAGACAAGCTTCGCCATGTTGTACATCAATACGTGGATATTGCTCTTCTAATTTTCGGCCAACCATCATTTCAATTAGGCCATCTTCATCAGTGTCGGACACCTTGCACTCACCGATAAACTTACCATCACGAAGTACGGTAATGTCGTCACAGATTTCAAAGATTTCTTTAAGACGATGCGAAATGTATACGATGCCGCATCCTTGCTCGCGAAGCTCATTAATCACTTTAAACAGTGATTCCGTTTCGGTATCGGTCAATGCGTCCGTTGGCTCATCCATAATGATGACTTTCGACTCAAACGAAAGTGCCTTTGCAATTTCCACCATTTGTTGTTCACCAAGGCTTAAATCGCCAAGCAATGTTTTTGATGAGTGCTTGACATTGAGACGTTTTAAAAGCTTGTCAGCTTCGTCATACATTTTGCCCCACTGGATACGCCCTAAGGATCCAGTGAACTCTCGTCCCAAGTAAATATTTTCGGCAATCGTCAGTTCAGGAATCAGGTTCAGCTCTTGGTGAATAATACTAATACCAGCTTCCTGTGAATCGCGTGGCCCTTTAAAGGCCGCCGGCTGACCTTGATATTGAATGCTCCCCGCATCCATGTGGTAAATGCCTGTCAACACCTTCATTAACGTTGACTTGCCTGCTCCATTTTCACCCATCAGCGCCATAACACGGCCTGGATAAACATTCAGGCTTGCTTTGTCGAGTGCTTTTACGCCCGGAAACGCCTTCTCAATTTCGCTTAGTTGTAGAATGGCTTGAGTCATAATCTGTCCTCAATATCTCTGGCTTAAAAAACCACGCCCGCTTGGAAAATAACGTTCGCATATGGCGAGCATTCGCCGGTTCTTACGATAGCGCGACTTTGCGCCGTACGTGCTTTAAACGCTTCATGTGACACGTAGCTCACTTCAATAGATTTGCCCGTTTCTTCACTCTCTTTGCTCAGTTCGTTGAGCAACGCTTCATGCAAAACTGGGCTTGCATCAGAGAACTCTTCCGCAATGATGACCCCTTCGATTTGGGACTCAGATAGAATTACGCGAACAGTATCAAGAAAACTTGGTACCCCATGCGTTAGCGCCAAATCGATTCGCTGAACATGCTCTGGGATTGGTAGACCAGCATCACATATCGTGATCTCGTCGGTGTGGCCTAGCGTCGCCACCAAGTAAGAAATATCTGAGTTAATTAGGGTACTTTTTTTCATCTCATCGACCTTTCGGTTACACGTTCATACAACCATGAGCGCCTGTTTTAAAGTGTTTTCGTTATTAACAGAAAACTCATCGAAACGTTTCGATGAAATAATAATTCGTCATCGCAATTTGACCAGTGTGAGATCGATAAGGTGTGAGAATGATCTGTAATTCAATTGTCATTGAATAGGAAAAGTGCACTTGAGTCACACTTTACCATCGAAACGTTTCGATGACGATATTTCCCTGTCATTACGGTTAGGTTTTATACAGGGAGGAAGGAAAAGAGACGTCCAACTACTGAGAAAACTTCTAGTTAATAAGCTCGAAACCTTTCACGTCATCACAATTCTTAGATAGCTGCCTGATTTTGGAGAACGCTCACCTTACAATCTGGTTACAATTTGCCAAAACACATCATCCGTTCAGTACCTTACCTGGTACGCGACGTTTGTAGGGACACAAACGGAAACTAAGAACCATAATGAAGTTAAGCAATAGAGTCATTTTGCTTGTCGCGCCAGTGATCTTATTAAGCGCGTTAGTATCTAGCTATATTATTTATAGCATTCAAAAAGTGACGCTCATCAAGCGGGAAGACAGCTATATTCAGTTGCAGATGGAAAAGCTCGCCGGGCAGTTTCGACAAGCGAATATTTTTCTTAATAGCTATGCCTATACGCTCAGTAAAAGTGATGTATTACAAGACTATTTGGTTAATCATAACAACCCCTATCGTGAGCGAGTCTTGTTTAATCGATTAGACGAGACCGCTGAAGTATTAAGCCATGGTTACAAAGGCGATGCGAGCATGGCGATCCTCGACGGAAAACAAAACCTTCTCTACTACACAGAAAACAAGTATTACGAATCATCGGGCGTGGTCGACCCAAAGGTGTTAGAGTACATATCACGAAGTTTCAATGAGAGAGAGGCTTTCAGTCACACTGGCTTTATTTATAACTCCAGTGGACAAAGCATTCTTCTTCAATACGAGGTCGTCGACAAAAGAACGGGGACTCACCCTTTGAGCTTTGACTCAAAAAATGTGTTTTTTGTGGTAGTTTCCGTATCACTTGAAGCCTTTAACGAGATTAAGCATGACATCGAGTTTGACACGCACAGCGTGATTACTTTCGCCGACAAACCCATTTATCTTGATATTCCTCTCGCTCAAACCATTGAGCTGCTGCCGCACTTTTATGCCGTGCTTTCTCCTGCCGAATATTTAATGTGGAATAAAGTCGATAAAGTGTGGCTAGAACTTGCTTTCTCCTTTGGCGTAGCGGCGTTTTTCACCATCACATTAATCATTTTGGTGTTGTATCGCTATGTGTTGCGCCCCGTTTCTCGCCTTGATAAGCAGCTGAACGAACTTGAATCTAATCAACGTGACAATATTGAAAAGCTAGAAACAAACGATGAAATAGGACGCCTCTCTGCACGCTTTTTTGATATGTATGAGGAACTTAATGTCATCTATAAAAAGACAAAACGCCTAGCTGAAACGGATCACCTGACGCAACTCGCCAATCGCCATCGTTTTCATGAGCTTGCCACTCGTGAACTTATCTCCCCTTCGCAGTTTTTGTGGGTTGTTTACGTCGATCTTGATAACTTTAAATACGTGAATGATAAATACGGGCATGAATTGGGAGATAACTTATTAAAAGTGTTCTCATCACACATCAAGAATGCTTGTCAAAAGTTCTCGCACGATTACAACAGCCCCTGCTTTGCCGCCAGGTTATCTGGTGACGAATTTGCAATTTTACTGAGCTCAAATCAAGAGGTAAAACGCTTGCCTGATTTGCTTGCATCAGAGCTGCTAAAACCAATTAGTAATCTCAGTTCATCTTGGAGTAATTCATTTCCCGTTACGGCAAGCGTAGGTATTGCACAATATCCTCAAGACGGTACTGACATCGCGAAGTTACTCTCCAGTGCCGATGCGGCTATGTATCAAGCAAAACGGGCAGGGAAAAATCAATACGCCTATTATTCAGCCGCTCTCAATATTGAGTCTCAAAGACGAAGTCAACTTGAACGTGCGCTCCGAAAAAGCAATGTAGAGGAAGAATTTCACCTTGTTTTTCAACCCTATATGAACAATCGAAGCAACGAAATTGAGGGGTTAGAAGTCTTGTTGCGCTGGGAAGCCGAAGGTATCGGCCCTATCCCTCCAAAGGAGTTTATTCCAATTGCAGAGCAAGCCGGATTATTTGATAAAATTGACCGCTGGGTTTTCGCCAATGCAACGGCGGAATACCATCAATTAAGGAATATTTTCGGTAAGGATATTGTTCTTTCGGTCAATCTTTCATCAGCAGAGCTAAACTCGATAGAAATGGCAAACTACATCCATGAACAAGCGACACTGCACAGTGTTAAACCAGAATGTATTGAGATAGAAATAACCGAAACCTTTGCCGCAGAACAACAAGGAACGGCTCTACTTGATGAGCTATCAAAACGTGGCTACCGTCTTGCAATTGATGACTTTGGTTCTGGTTACACATCGTTAACTCAGCTCGTTCAGTATCCGGTTCAAAAAATCAAATTTGATCGAGAGTTCCTCGTTACATTGATGAAGACCAACAACGGCCATGTGATCAAACCTATTATTGAGCTATGCCATGCCCAGAATAAAACGGTTACAGCAGAAGGTATTGAACACAATATGATGCATGAATGGCTATCGGCATACCGCTGCGACTATATGCAAGGCTATTTATTTGGCAAACCAATGACTAAAGAACAATTGAGCTTGTGGTGGCAATCGGCAAATGACGACAGTCGATTTGATGCGTCCATGGCCAGCTCAATTAGGGTTTCAAGAACATAAGTTAAGGGGAGACGTACAGCTGTCACAACTGTGGCGGCTGTATTTAGTTATATATGAGCTTTATTGATAGATGCTCAGCTTTTGTTCCCCCATACCTATATCTATGACTTTAGTCGAGTAAATCACTATTTATTCGTTTTTAAACCAGCACTTCCTTGAAATCCAAACCGGTCAAATTCAGCGCTTTGACGCTATCGTACAAGCCACCTTTTTTGTCCGTGCAAAACGTTCTGAGCCCAGCACCTTTTACTCTGAACAAGTCAGATTCATTAACGGCTTCTCTATTCAAAACGAGTTTCTTAAACGGTCTAGCACGACTTAGCTTACCATGACGAAGATTATACTCGGTAGCAGAGGTATCAATGGCATCAATTTGAGTGACAATGTTTAATGCTCGCCAAGGCTTTCCTTGTAGATTTAATGGTAAAAATTCGACATTCTCGCTCAACACATCGAGCTTATCCGCAATAGAAGCGGATACAGCAAGAGTAAAAGATCCCCATGCTGCAATATCAGGCCTGGGTAATGGCTTTTCACCCTTAACGTCTAACCATTCAATATCAATACTTTTCCAACTGGCTTTAACAGACTCTCCATAGAGTTGGATAGGTTTGCTTGCCGTTACTTGAAGAGACATTTCCAATGGCGACTCTCGCAACATTGCAAAATCATTAACATTGGGAGTGACAATAAACACTTTATTAAATGCTGTCATAACCGTCCTTAAATAAATTTGAGCGCTTTTCTTAATGAGATGAGCACTCTCCCACCAAACCAAACATAATAGATAGAGTTTACTTTCATGTTCAAAAATTTAATGAATTCAGATCTGGCGTTCTTCTCTTTTAATTTCGAAGTTTTATTATTCATATATTTAATCCACACGATAGAATTATTTTTTCAATTTTTACTATGTACCCTTCCTTATGTAATCGAATAAATTAGAGAATAAACAATAGCACGCATCACTTCACTTTTGTCGAGCTCATCACTCTCACTTAAACGATACATTCACAAGTTCAATTTTTGTACGACTTAGACTTAGCTTTGTCAATCGTGAATTAAAAACAACCGATTCACCGCTGTTTTACTGCCTTTTCTTACCACCCTGTTGTTTATTCATACATTATAAATGCACTTATACACATAACGATTCGGCGTTACGATTTGTTACGAGTTAAATCACAAACTTTTGAGGTATTGGATAAAGCGTAGAAAAAGAAAACACATTGAAATAAAAAGAGTTTCTAAAGTACGAAAAATAAAACGCCGTTTTTATAAATTGGCAACTTCACAAATATCCTTAAACACAGTTTTATTAATTACATATATCAGATATTATTTACGCCGAAGTTTATAGAAACCATCGTTAAACTTCATATTTTATATAAGTTTCAAACAGTTAGTTTTTAACTCGAGAAATTATCGTCAACCCAATATCAAGCACCTAAGCGTGCAATAAGAAACATTGGGAATAGAATTATATTGATGTGCATGTTGTTTTAACGAGTGCATGAAGCAATCGGTAAATTTGTAACACCATAGAGTTTTATTTAGCCAAGATGAAAAAGTTAATTATATTATTTACATGTGCGCTGTTGTCTGTCTCACCTTTTGCTTTTGCAAAACAATCAGATAACGAACCCAGGGATCATTTACGACCAAAGCAAGTTGAACATGTGTTTAAACAAGCCAAGCTAGATGGCATAGTAGACTTTAAGTTGTTCAGTGACGCTTACATCGCTTATCAGAAGACACCCGATAGAAAGAAGTCGGTACTAACGATCATCGACTATAGTAAACCATCAACTGAAAAGCGTTTTTATGTGGTTGATTTAGATAAAAAGAAGCTAATTTACAATACGTATGTTTCTCACGGCGTGAACAGCGGAAAGAAAACAGCGACACAGTTTTCAAATGTCGTGAACTCGCGAAAAACATCATTGGGCACTTTTTTGACTGATACCACTTACTACGGCTCAAATGGCTATTCACTTCGATTAGATGGGCTAAGCTCTGGATTAAACGACAAAGCTCGCGAGCGTTACATTGTCGTGCACGGTGCCGATTACGCAAACCCTTCCTTCATCAAGAAGAATGGATACCTCGGACGCAGTTGGGGTTGCCCTGCTTTGCCAGAGAAGTTGTCTCGCGAGATCATTGACACCATAAAAGGCGGCAGCGTTATTTACGCAAGCGCATAATATCGATGCGACGAATATGGGGAAGAAAAAGAAGATTCTATTTCTTCCCCAGTAATAATCCTGTTAGCTTAATCGTCCTTGTGCAACGACTCTCTTTCCATTTTCGCTTACTCGAAAGCGAAAAATTATTGTGTTATTCGCTCATATGCCTAAGTGCGATCAGAAAACTCTGTTCATCCCCCTTCCATCTCGTTAGTATACGCTGAGTTCATCAGACACTGGCTTTCATCGTTATCATAGTTCCACTAAGATTCCTTAATCATGGTGGGTAACTGTGGCTTTATATGTTTAGGGTTACTTCTTGCGTTATCTACACCGTATATTATTGATGCTTTCTTTGTCCCTGCTTTCAGGGCTCATCACAGCTTCATATGCGCATGAGTGGCACCACACCAAACATTACACTTCCGAGCGTCTACTTAAACTCTCTCAACAAGACGATTTTGAGCTAGCACACACTGATTTTCATGCCTCAGCTTCTCTGAGCTCTTGGGGTTCAGAAAGTTACTACCTACATATAAAGCGCGAGTTGTTCGGGCTTGTTTCCTGTCGCCGAACATCAGCTACTGATGGCGTTTTATCATCAGATTTTACTCCTGATTATTTTTTACTTATTGCTTTCTCTTCTCCACCACTACTGGAGTTGGCAAAACAAGCATCTCGCTTACCTCTAGACAGTTATGGCGGACTCATGAGTCAACGCTCTCTTTATCGCCTCTCAGGAAGAAAGGAAGCGAACTTAATGTACGTCTTTACTCATGGTCGCAACGCCTTCTCTGTTGTTTAACTTTTTATGACATACAGAGAACACGAAAATGTAACGATAAGAGCCAATATGCTCATTGTTACTAGAACCAATTTGAGGTCCATATAATGACAAGAATCGCTACAACCATCGCACTAGCATTACTATTTTCAGCGGGCTCAACCTTAGCAAACACAGAAACTAAGCCAGAAGAAATGAGTAACGACACTCTGTTAGAGTGTGCCAACGTTTCTAACGCACGTATTGCAGTTCCGGAACACAGAGCGATGTTCAGACACTACTTAATGTCTGAGAGAGACTACAGCTTTGACCAGCTATCGTCTGCCGAACTTGAATTTAAAGCAGCAGATAAGAATAAGTCTGAAGTAGAGAACATCTACAAGTCTCAGTGCAAAGAAGTTGGCGAATACCTATATAGCATTGGCTATTAAATTCGAAACCCTAACGACACTCAAAAAGAAAGGCGCATACATTGCGCCTTTCTTTTTACTGACAAAAACCTGTCGATTAGATGTCTAATCTGCATACAAGCTTAAAAGTGTAAATCAAGTAAACTTACTGAGAAAACTCAGACACATCCTTGGGTTTACAGAACGCTCGACGTGCTTTAACAAACAAGAAACTAAGCACTCCAATCACAAGAGTAATTATTGGTGCCGCCATTAATAGCATTGTGATTGCTTTGCTCATATTTTCCGGTAGCAAAGGAAGTAATGAACCAAAACCGCATAATATCAGCGTCCATAAAATCGCACTCAGCCACGCAAAGTAATGGAATTTACTAATACGTTTCACTCGCAACCCCATCATTAATGGCAATAGGGAACGAACAACCGGAATAAACCGCGCGCACAAAAGCGCAACCAATCCATGTTTACTGAGTAATACGTCGACTTGTTCCAAACGCTTTTGAGGAACCGCGCTCACCCAACCTTGGACCTTAGGTAAGCGATTTAGCCACTTGCCTTGTAAATAAGCCGCCCAACTTCCCAATCCCGCACTAACAGCTATCACCAACATGATCATAATTGGGTCAAGGACGCCAACCGCCGCCAGCGTACCGGATAATACGACGACACTGTCGCATGGGAAAGGTGCAGCAGGAATAAAACCACTTTCCAAAAAAATAATCACAGCAACAACAAAATAAACTAAACCTGCACTGCCTGGCGCCATTAACGCCGTGAAATCTTGATGCCAAAAGGCACTCAAGACCTGAATTATCGAATCAAACATAAACCGCTCCTAAGCATAATTAACCAAAAGTTGCAAAAACATGGAATGTGTTAGCGAGCATGTATAAAGCGGTATATAAAATTCGATTCTTTTCTCACGCCGATTCTGTATTTAAAGTGAGTAAAAATACTTTCAATACAACAACCTAAAGCCTCATTGCCGATGCGTTTTAGCCGCTTCATCGAGTAAATTGCCGAACGATGCGCCCACCATGCTACATCAAGCATTTCAAACCATTCGGGTTCTACATCGTCGTTCGAGCTCATTTCCTTAGCATGGCTAACCCTCAATACATTCCGGCTGTTTAAACTCGGATAGTCTTGTTGTATTGGAGAGATAGGATATTCTGAAAAGTGCTTCGACTTAGCGTCAACAGCAATATTCTGGTTATGAAAGGAAAGAAAATTTGGGTGTGAGTGCGCCAGGCTCATGCTCGGAGCCAACAAGCAGAAAAGTAGTCCGAGTAAAGCAATCAGAATCGTACGCACAAAGGTAACCAAAACCAAAATAATAAGTTCTTTTAACCCTGTGCGTAACTATTGGCAATTAGTATTCTTAATCGTTAAGAATACTAATTATTTTTCACCGTAAGGGTAGCTTTCAAACATCTTCGCGATTTCTTCTTGGATGAGAGATTCTCTTTTCTCAGAGCTCATTGACTCAGACAGTTTACGACTTGAAACGCCTTTCCAAACGACTTGATTAGCCTTTGCATCAACCAGTTCAACCACCAACTTCCCATACTTACGTTCTTTATATCTTTCTGGGCTTGAAGTGATCACACCAAAGCTATTCCAGCCATAGCCAAAGCTCACCGACGATCCTGAAGAAACAAGCTCGGATTCTTCTACGATATCATGATGTACGTAAAGGTCACCGCCACTATTTACCTTAATTAAACCCTTACCCTCAAGCTGTTCAGCAAGCCCTTGCTCAATACGTCGACCATCAATACTGGTAGGAGCTTCCGCCTGAGCACCGAAGTCAAACGTTCTGTAAGCTGAAAAGTCGGCTTGTTTATCTACATCGGTTGTAACGGTAGTACAAGCAGATACCAGCATCACCACCAGCCCTAATATCAAACCTCTCATCATGTTAAATCTCCTTTGGTTAAGCTGACTGTTTCAGCAGAATTACCCTGTGTTATACATACGCATCAACAGTAAAAAGTAATCATTTCAATATCTAGTCTTGACCATGAAACGTGACTGTTCAATAAACGAGATTAACCTTTACACAGAAAATCTTGAATATCATCAACATCTAAACACCTAAGAATTCGGTGTTTACGACCTAATTGGAAGCCCCTAGGCTTAGTAGCGGAATCGCGAGTGCCACAAAAAACCAGAGACAATGAACACTTTAACATCAGTCCGCTACTTTTTTAGGCAACTGACAAACATTTGATGAGAAAAGACTTTTCTTTTTCGTCCAGTGTGGCATATTAACTGAGTCCTATCGATGCGCGGGCATCGTATAATGGCTATTACCTCAGCCTTCCAAGCTGATGATGCGGGTTCGATTCCCGCTGCCCGCTCCAAT
>NZ_JAWOTE010000047.1:0-18208 GCF_033338695.1 Vibrio sp. Vb1166
CGGTGAAGTCTGCAGGAACAACAGTGATGCTTACAGGAAGATCACCACGAACATCCACACCTACCACTTCTGCACGACCTTGAATTGCTGCGTATTGAGCCGCATCGAATGCGTCTTTAGGCAGCGCAATACCCGCCGCGATATCTACCGTACCTTTACCTGCTTCAACAGACATTGGCGTTGGTAGTAACGTGGTTGATACGTCTTGTTTTGCTAGATCTTCGTTCTTCTCGAAACGAGACACAGCGCTCGCAAATACGTTGTTGTCATCTGGCGTACGTTTTAGGTTGTTACCCTCAAGGCCAGTCACGAAAGATGCAACGTCTTCTGTGTTAAGAGAAGCGATCATCTTAGGCTCTGCATTTGGTGCAGCAACGAAAGCGCCTGGCATGAAGTCAGTTTCAAATAACTGCCAGTATTCAGCAACAAGAGGAAGCACAACCTCTTCACCCGCAGCAAAACCATCAAACTTATCTGTTGGTTCTAGTTTGTGTAGATCACCCGTTACGCGAGAGATTTTAAACTGTTCGTTTTCAACATCCAGAATCAGACGAATGCTATGGAAGTAAATAGCCCAATCTTTTGAGTCAACCGCTTCACCTTGGTTAACCAGCGTCATGTTTACCTTGTTACAAGACGCCCACTCAGCCCCTAAGTCCTGACAAGCAAGACCTTCGTTTGCACCGTGGTTAGTCAACACTTGGTATTGAATATCAAGATTATTAGCCAACGAATTTACAACTTGTTGTTCAGAGCTTTGCAGCGCAGAGCAACCTGCTAATGTAGTGATAACAGAAACAGCAATCAGACTAGGTTTAAACATCTTACTTCCCCAAAAAAGTCAGTGGTTCAAAACGACAATGATAAAAATCTCGGCCCCTCAAATGCGAGGTACCTAACCGTTACATTCAACATACAACCTGTTATTTCTAAGCGTAAAATAAATAGAAATAGGAAGTGATCCAGCTCAAAAAATGACACTCAGCAAAAACAATAAAAATCTAATTTTCATGGAGTTACAATACACGTCAAAATCGAACAACTTGTTTTGACGAGTTTGCTGCGATCTAGGTCACTTATATTCATGAGTTACGACTGATTTTGTAAGATTTGGATCACGCCTAATTATTTTGTGAACCATTAGTAAGCGAATTACCTATTTACCTTTCGTGAAGTGACTCTCATTTATTCGTCGTCAAAACTCGTCAATATTTTTAGAAATGACGATTTTGTCGAATACCCCACTGGAGAAATTGCACTTAACCTCACGCTATTTTGCGTATAAAGTTTAAAGGTATCTTATCTGAGGACCATTCTATGTTTCGTCTCTTGACGCTCATATCATCTCTACTTGTTACTTTGACTCCTTTTTCCTCTTATGCAGAGCCACAGCATTGGTTAGCGAAAAAAGGGGAAACCGAACTTATGATTATTGGCTCGGTACATGTGGGGGATAAAACGATGTACCCACTCCCTAGAACGGTCATCCAGCATTTAAGCCAAAGCGCAGGGTTGATTATTGAAGCAGACGTCAGGAATTCTGAAGGCTTGGTTTACCCACAAACAACCATTCTTTCTAAAGATGTTTTAGACAGAGCTCAACGTCGCCACTTAATTGAAATTGCCCAAGATTTAGGTTTGCCAGAAACTCAACTCCTAAATTCCCCACCTTGGATGGCAGCATTCACCATCCAACTCGCTTTAGTCAACAAACTGGGGTATGTCTCTGATAAAGGGGTCGACATGCACTTAATAGGACTCGCTGATAAAAAGCAAATCCCGGTCATTCCACTGGAGTCCGTGCAATTCCAAATCGATTTAATCGCAGGTCAATCAGAAGGCGGTAAAGAGATACTTCTCTCATCAATTGAAGAATATGATGGCGGAGAAGAGTTGGTTCAATGCTTGATAGAGAGTTGGAAGAGTGGTGATGGTAGCATGTTGGTCGAAGCCTCTTTGACCGATCATACAACAGAAGAGTTTAACCAAGCCTTTTTATACGAGCGTAATCGAGATTGGGCTAAAAAACTCGACACTGGCAGTGTTCTACCTCAGCAATCGGGTCGTTACACCGTTGTTGTTGGTGGCTTGCATTTAGTAGGTAAAGATAACCTGATTGAACTGCTTAAAAATCGGGGATTTAACATCAAACCACTGGGTAAGACGCGCCAAGCAAATTGTGATATCTAGTGATTGTTTGAAAAATGCCATTTAAATACAATTATTTAAATACAACCATTTAAAATTCATTCAAACTTTCTTATAAAACGCCGTTAAGCTAAGTGGATACAAAACAACTCATATGAAATTTAAATATTTATTCCTATACACGATTGGAATTATGCTCACTTCTTCGCTGTCTTATGCTAAACCGCCATGCAACGTAGAAGCTTTTCAAGCTATTGATATAACTCCGGAAGTAAAAGGCGGTGTTTTAGATAAAGAGAGTGGTCAATTTCTTATTACCGAAAAACCAATGATGCGTTGCGCGAACATCACGTTTTCAACAGCCCACACTCGAAATCGCGTTGCACATATGATGAACCAAGGCTTTGAAGCGGTTTACTATGATGGAAATACAAGCAAATCTCACTCAGTAACGTTTGATGAAGACGATTTAAAAGCGGGTTACGTCAAGATTGGGCCAAATCACCCAAAGACCGCTTATGTCTGTTTCACTACTTCTGAAACTCCTATCAATACTATCTCGTGTGACATCAAGTAATAAATTTACTCGCTCTAAAAAATGAAAAGGCCCTACATTTCTGTAGAGCCTTCCTCTCAATATGTGTCGATGAAGAGCCATATTCTAACTTCAGGCGAACCCCATTTGGTTCGATACTATTGAAGTCTAAAATTACTAGCACTAAAAACGACGAAAGCCTGCTCATTGAGCAGGCTTTCTAAAAGTGGTCGGTGAAGAGGGATTCGAACCCCCGACCCTCTGGTCCCAAACCAGATGCGCTACCAAGCTGCGCTATTCACCGAGATGTTTAACTGAGGAATTGTCCCCGTCAACGAATGCGTATATTACGGATTCTGAACTGTGGCGCAAGTGCTTTTTACAAAAAAACCTTAGGTCTTAATTCGTTTGATGAATAACTGAACACTAGCACGTAAAATGTGACTGATAACTCACAACAAAATACAGTTTATTAACCTTAGCAACATAATTGATCCAGATCAGTGTGCAACAAGACACCGCCATTTAGTTTATTCCTGTCGGGAACATCTTGGAGGAAACGTATGGACTTTTGGCTTGATCTCCTATTTGGTAATGCAGTGGGTCTATCGTCAATGATAGTAATTTTTGGGGCAATTGGTCTGATGTTATTTTACGGCGGTTTCTTCATATACAAGATCATGAACGACAAATCTCCTCACTAGATCTCGCTTAGCTCTAGAAACGCTTTGCACCGGAGTCGGTTACTTGCCTACTCCGGTTTTTTATTTGATCTCAATGCACCACTCATTGATATAATCCTATTATTCTTCCCTGTTCTTAATGAGATTACTGCTATGTCTCACGACGACGATTTTGATCTATTTCAACAGATGATGGGCGATGTAAAGCCAATCACTCAAGACACCACCGAACACAAAAAAGTACACCAAGTAACAGAAGCACAACTCGCAAAACGCGAAGCAGCAATCTGGTTAACGGAAGATGACCCAGAATACCTATCACTTGATCACGCTGAAATGCTCAAGCCAGAGGACTTTGTTGAGTTCAAACGTGATGGTGTACAGGACGGGGTTTACCGCAAACTTCGCCTTGGTAAGTATCCAATCCAAGCTCGCTTGGATTTGCACCGTAAAACATTGAAAGAAGCACGTGATGAAGTCGTGACGTTTTTAAAGCAATGCCTATCAATGGACATTAGAACGGTCGTTATCGTCCATGGTCGAGGAGAACGCTCAAATCCACCTGCAATGATGAAAAGCTTTGTTAGCAGTTGGCTACGACAAATAAAGGAAGTCCAATGCGTCCATAGTGCGCAACGCTTTCACGGTGGAACTGGAGCCGTTTACGTCCTACTTAGAAAAAGTGCGGAAAAGAAATTAGAAACCCGCGAACGTCACCAAAAACGGTTAGGCTAAATTTCACCCTAATGCTAGAATGCCCGCCCTTATTCTTCCTTCCCCTTAAAGGAAGGGAGCTTCATTCGCCGTTGTGAAACGTTAGGAGACAAAAATGTCACAAGACAACGCTAAACGATTAAATAAATTCATCAGTGAAACGGGGTTTTGCTCACGCCGTGAAGCAGACAGACTAATTGAGCAAGGCCGTGTCACCATTAATGGCAACAAACCTGAAATGGGGACAAAAGTGCTACCTGGTGATGATGTTTGTGTGGATGGTAAGCCAGTGGCAGCAAAAGAGAAGCCGATTTATATCGCTCTCAATAAACCAACAGGCATCACCTGTACAACTGAGAGAGACGTCCCTGGAAACATCGTTGATTTCATCGGCCACCAAAAACGTATCTTTCCGATCGGCCGCTTAGACAAACCCTCTGATGGTCTGATCTTTTTGACCAACGATGGCGACATCGTGAACAAAATCCTTCGCGCAGGCAACAGCCACGAAAAAGAGTACGTCGTACGCGTGGACAAGCCAATTACAGGCGAGTTTCTCAAACAGATGTCGAGTGGCGTTAAGATTCTCGACACAGTCACCCTACCTTGTAAGGTAACAAAAGAGACTAAATTCTCTTTCCGTATTGTGCTCACTCAAGGACTTAACCGTCAGATCCGTCGCATGTGTGAAGCGCTGGGCTATGAAGTATTCAAGCTGCGTCGCGTTCGCATCATGAATATCTCTCTTGATGGTATTCCGAATGGAAAATGGCGTTATCTAAGTGACGAAGAAGTGGCAGAGATCCTAGCAATGTGTGAAGGCTCGGTAGGTACAGAAGAAGCATCAAAAACAGACTCTAGAGGTCGCAACATTCGTAAAGCGACCGACGCGAAGCTGTTTGATAGCCGTGAAGAAAACCAAGATTCTACTGCTCGTCGTAACCAGAAGACACGAACTTTCCGCGGTAACAATGCTGATGAATTCCGTCATGCACCAAACTCGAAAAAAGGTCAACAAAAGCGTCGTCAGCGTGATGATGAAGGCGGATGTCCAGCTAAAGAACATTACAAAGCGAAATCACAAGGTGAACGCAGCAGACCGCAAGGCGAGCATGGTAAATCGCACCGTAAACCAGATGCATCGAGCAATACGCATTCAGCAAACAAGCCTCAATCACTGAGTAAGCCTAAGCAGCATTACATGAACCCAAATGCCGCGAAACCAAGCAAACCAGCTAAACGCACTGGTGGTACATTGAGTCTGAAGAAGTAACGCTTCACTGACAGGCAAGATCAAAAAAGGACGCTCATGAGCGTCCTTTTTATTTGTCATGAGTTTACAAACAAAGAGGTGCAAACTGACCACGAGTTAAGCTCAGCAAATCTCTCGGGGCTAACTCAATTTCTAAACCACGTTTACCAGCACTCACACAGATTTTGTCTTGCTCTGCTGCGCTTTCGTGCAAAAAAGTAGGTAAGGCTTTCTTCTGCCCTAGTGGGCTAATTCCACCAACGACATAACCTGTGGTCTTTTGGGCGATTTCCGGATCAGCCATATCGGCCTTTTTGCCCTTCGCTGCTTTCGCCGCCAGTTTTAGGTTCAGCTTTTGATCAACAGGGATAATCGCAACCGCAAGGTTCTTTGGCTCCCCGTTCAAGCAGAACAGCAAGGTTTTAAATACTGTTTTCGGATCCTGCCCCAGTACTTCAGCAGCCTCCAAGCCATAACTATCGGCTCTAGGGTCATGCTCATACTGATGAATCGTGTGTGGAATTTTTTTCTTTTTCGCAAGATTAATGGCCGGAGTCATCAAGATTCTCCTCATAAAAACAAAAAGCGCAGATTGAATTGGATCTGCGCTTTTAGTTAATGATATCAGCGAGTTTGAGTCAATCGCTTTTTCTCTGTTGGGTTACTGATCAATCGCCGTATCAACTAAATACGTGATTTCACCTGAAGGGGCATACTCATTAACATCAATAGGGCTATGTGTTTCTAAATAATCCTTCAAAACCTCAGCATCGGTAAAACCTGTATTTACATACCCTGGATGATCGTCGATTTTAGGGTAACCATCTCCACCAGCAGCATTATAGCTTGGTACGGTAAAGCGGTAATTACCATCTAAGCGAAGTTGCTTATTACCAATGAACACATTGGTTACCTCACCATTATTGATACTCATCGCAATGCCGGCAAACTGCGCGTAAGCTCCAGAGTCGACAGGTTTAGTTGCAACGACATTTAGGTAATCCAATACTTCTTTGCCCGTCATATCAACGTAAGAGACCATATTGCCAAATGGCTGAACAGTCAGCACATCTTTGTAGGTAATCTCACCTGCTGCAATCGAATCGCGAACGCCGCCAGAATTCATTACGGCGAAATCTGCTTTCGCACGTTCCATGTGAGCCGTTGCAATTAATCGACCTAAGTTTGTTTGCTGGTAACGAACCACATTGCGGTCACCCTCAAGCTTACCGTTAGATTCTGCAATCTTCACGTTTAGTTTGCCCTGACCTTTTTCTTGATAAGGACGAAGAAACTCAAGCATCATTTCGTCTTGTTTAATCTCATCTTGGATCAAGACTCGTTGCGACTGACCATCAACTTTAACTTTCTTTTTCAAGTTTACAGGGATTAGATCGTAGCTCACCATCGAGAGTTCGCCATTACGAAACTCGTAATCGGCGCGTCCCACATATTTCCCCCACTCATGTGCCTGAACAATAAAGGTACCATTTTGTTTATCGGGCTGACATTCATCACCTGGTTTAAAGTTCTTTTTGATAACGTTTGGACCTTCCATGCACACAGGTTCTTGTGAGTGTCCTCCAACGATCATGTCGAGATCGCCGTCATTCAAATAACGAGCTAACGCCACATCGCCAGGAGCATTGATGCCTCTATTACCATTTTCATAGTGTCCCATATGCGTGACAGCAAAAATCAGATCTGGATACTCTGTCTCTTTCAGTTCTGCAATCAACTTCTTGGCTTCTTCTTTTGGGTCACGGAAGTCAATTTGTTCAATGAATTCAGGGTTGCCAAGTTTCGCTGTGTCTTCGGTTGTAAGGCCAATGACCGCAATTTTAATGCCCTGCTTTTTAAACATCGCGTATGGTTGGAATAAACGCTTGCCAGTATTTTTATCGTAAATATTGGCAGACAACATCGGAAAGTTTGCCCACTCTTGCTGCTTGAATAGCACATCCAATGGATTATCAAACTCATGATTACCTAGAGCCATCGCATCGTAACCAATTTTGCTCATGCCTTTAAAATCCGGCTCGGCATCTTGTAAATCAGACTCAGGTACTCCTGTGTTGATGTCACCACCAGAAAGCAATAACACGCTCCCCCCCTCAGCCTGTATTTCTTCGCGCAAATCATCGATTAACGTTTTACGCGCCGCCATGCCATATTCACCGTATCGATTTTGCCAAAAGCGACCATGATGATCGTTAGTGTGCAATACGGTCAATTTATAGGTTGTATCGGCATTCCATTCTGGTACAGGTTGCGTAGCACACCCAGCTAACGAGGCCAAGATAGCGGCACTCAAAACAGTTTTGATCATCAGACGCTGATTCATTTATTTACCTTTTTCTTATTGGGATTACTGACGCACATTTTAAGCATTGGATCTATTTGAAAACCACGTGCACCCTAACACATTGATTTAATAATTATGATGCATTGCTTAGCAATAACAAATTCATCAGTAACAAGTTTGAGAATTTACAGTTTTTCAGATAAAAAAATAGCCAACATCGGTTGGCTATAGTATTTGTTACCACCAGTCATCTGGCGTTTACTTGATATCTATATCTGCAAAGCTCTTGATCAGATCATCAAGCGATTTCATTTGTGCTAAGAATGGCTCTAACTTGTCTAGAGGCAGTGCAGATGGGCCATCACAACGCGCTTGGTCTGGGTTTGGGTGCGCTTCGATAAATAGACCTGCGATGCCTGTCGCTAGACCCGCTTTAGCAAGCTCAACTGTCTGCTCACGACGGCCGCCAGATGCTGCGCCTGATGGGTCACGCATTTGTAGTGAGTGCGTTACGTCAAAGATGATTGGGCTACCTTTCGAAGCATTTTTCATCACACCAAAACCAAGCATGTCTACAACTAGGTTATCGTAACCGTGGCAAGAACCGCGCTCACATAGGATGATCTTGTCGTTACCGCATTCTGCGAACTTCTCAACGATGTTACCCACTTGACCAGGGCTCATAAATTGAGGTTTCTTCACGTTGATAACCGCACCTGTTTTAGCCATAGCTTCAACAAGGTCAGTTTGACGAGCTAGGAATGCAGGAAGCTGAATAACGTCTACCACGTCAGCGACAGGTTGAGCTTGTGCTTCAGTGTGAACGTCCGTGATGATCTTTACACCAAAAGTGTCTTTCAGCTCCTGAAAGATTTTCATACCTTCTTCCAGACCTGGACCACGGTATGAATGAACAGAACTGCGGTTTGCTTTGTCAAACGACGCCTTAAATACGTAAGGAATACCAAGTTTTTCCGTTACTTTTACGTAGTGCTCACAGATCTGCATCGCAAGATCACGAGACTCAAGAACGTTCATACCTGCAAATAGGGTGAATGGCTTGTCGTTAGCAACCTGAATGTCGCCGATATTAACGATTTTCTGTTCCATTTTGATTCTCTTTTTCTGTCCACGATACGCCACAGTTCGGCACATCGATAAAATTAGTGAAGTGTGACGTGCGTTTCACTCATCACATTAACTTGTGATTTTAGTAGCTCAGAAGCCGGATCGTCAGGGCATTGGTCAATAAAGTACTGAAAATCTGATACCGCTACTTGAGGGCACTCTAGCTGTTGGAAAATAAAACCACGGTCACGAATTTCGTATGGATCATCTGGCACAAACGTTAGAGCAAGATTCGTACAACGTAATGCCAGCGTATAATGCTCTTCGCGCAACATCGCACTTTTAATCAATGCCAACCAGCGACCAATAATTGTTGGGTTGTCAGCTTCCTCAAAATGTTCAGGCTTTAGCTGAGCTAGCGGTCCTTCCTGGCCAATAAGCCAAGCTTGAAGAATCCTTTCACCTACATACTCACCATTAAATGGATTGATGTAGTCTGGCTTCTTATGCATCCAGTCGACTTTTAACAGGAACTGAGTAGGGAAAGTAACTCCCTTCAACGGGAACCCCAGCTTTTTGCCTAGGTATAACAAAATCGAACCTAAGCTCACAGGAATACCTTTTCTGCGCTCCAACACTTTATCGATGAAGCTGTTGTCCGAAATAAAGTATTCCTGCTCGTCGCCTTTGAATCCCCACTCGTGGAAAAACAGTCGTAGGAATGCATCAAATCGTTGCTCTTCATCGGTTTCATGAACAAGCGTGGCTTCTGCATCTTTGTAAAGACGCTCTAACTCTTGTTTCGCCCAATGTACTTTGGTTTCTGGGTTAATCGCTTTGTTGAGCTCAAGCGCACCTTCCACCAACGGTATATTGTCAAAATCTTCGTCAAAAAACTCTAACATGACGTCTTATCCAAATAACGTAGGGCTCTTAGACACAGCAATGTTTGCAGCCATGACCAACCAACCTAATGCGCCGAAAAAGCCAAATATCTTCAGTAGGTTGTTTTTCGCAAGTTTCAATGAGAAGAATCCAAGCGCAATGTACGCCAGTACGCAGGTGATTTTGTTTGTTAACCACGGTGCGGCATCGGTAAACGGGATGAAACCAGTAATGAAAATAAGCGCGATACCTGACACTAGCAATGCAGTATCAACGATGTGGGGAAACACTTTCAAAAAGCGATTATTTCGCTTCGGTGAGTTCATCATCATTAACACGAATCGGATCGATAGTAGCGTCGCGCTGAGAGCGATCGTCACTAAGTGTATGTGTTTTAGAGCTACGTACATTTTTCTTCTCTTTTTAGTTAGTGTTTGCTGACTTCCATGATTAACTGGCCAGACAACCAAGTGTTACTCGATCGTTACCGCCATAATCTTTTTCCGTAGCGACCTGTTGGTAACCAAAGCCACGCATTATCTCACGCACCGCCTCACCTTGATCATAACCATGTTCAAATGCCAGCCAACCGCCCACTTCAAGATACTGACGAGCAAGATCCGAGATATGACGAATATCAGCTAAGCCATTCTCTTTAGCAACTAATGCAGATTTTGGCTCAAAGCGCACATCGCCTTGGGATAAATGTGGATCTTTTTCATCAATATATGGCGGGTTGGAGACAATTAAAGCAAACTTCGTACCTTCTGTAATAGGCTCAAACCAACTGCCTTGAGCAAAGGTCACATTTTTGATGTTTAGCTGCTCAGCATTGTACTCTGCAAGTGCTTTCGCTTCTTGCTTAAGGTCTACGCCCATCACTTGACGCTTTGGCATTTCAGATGCAAGCGCGATGGCGATAGCTCCCGTCCCCGTTCCAAGATCTAAAATAGGCCCAGTTTGCTCGTAGGTCTTATCGAGTGCAACTTCGACCAAACGTTCTGTATCCGGTCTAGGTATCAGGGTAGAAGGAGAAACTTTAAACGGTAAAGACCAAAACTCTCGCTCACCAATAATATAAGCGACGGGTTCACCAGTTAAACGTCGTTCAAGTAGAGCATCAAACTGAGATTTTTGCTCTGCTTCTAACGCTTTTTCTGGCCAGGTCAGCAGGTAAGTTCGTGGTTTGCCAAGGACATGGCAAAGGAGTACAGTTGCATCGAGAGAAGGCGACTCTTTGCCGCCTTCTGCCAGTTTCGCCGTCGCACTTTTCAGTGCTTGCTCAATCGATTGAACTTGGCTCATCGATTAGCCGTTCTCTGCGAGCGCCGCAAGTTGGTCTGCTTGGTGCTCTTGAATCACAGGATCAATCAAGCTCTGCAGGTCACCTTCCATCACTTCGTTCAAACGATAGATGGTCAGGTTGATACGGTGATCAGACACACGACCTTGTGGGTAGTTGTATGTACGAATACGGTCACTACGGTCACCAGAACCTAGAAGGTTACGACGTGTATCAGACACTTCTGCGGCACGACGCTCTTCTTCCGCTTGAACGATACGAGCAGCAAGAACCGCCATTGCTTTCGCTTTGTTCTTGTGCTGTGAACGCTCATCCTGACACTCTACTACCGTACCCGTTGGTAAGTGGGTAATACGAATTGCAGAATCCGTGGTGTTAACGTGCTGACCACCCGCGCCAGATGCACGGAACGTATCGATTTTCAGGTCTGCTGCTTTGATTTCAGGCAGATCCGCTTCAGGGATTTCCGCCATTACTGCTACTGTACAAGCAGAAGTATGCACACGGCCTTGAGATTCAGTTGCAGGAACACGCTGTACACGGTGACCGCCTGACTCAAATTTCAACACGCCGTATGCACCGTCGCCGCTTACTTTCGCGATCATCTCTTTGTAACCACCGTGCTCTGCCTCGTTTGAAGACATGACTTCGATGCGCCAGCCACGCTTTTCTGCGTACTTGCTGTACATACGGAATAGATCACCCGCGAAGATACCCGCTTCGTCGCCACCCGCACCTGCACGAATTTCTAGGAAACAGTTACGATCATCGTTCGGATCTTTTGGCAGAAGAAGAATCTGTAACTCATCAGTAAGACGCTCAATCGTCGCTTTCGCTTCTTTGATTTCTTCTTGCGCCATTTCACGCATTTCTTCGTCGTCTTCGTTTGCCATCTCTTCAGCGGCGACAAGATCTTCTTGTGCTTGTTGATAAGCTTGGAAGCACTTGGTTACTTCTTCTAGCTGAGAGTACTCTCTTGATAGAGCACGGAATTTGTCCTGATTTCCAATTACATCAGGATCACCAAGAAGATGTTGAACTTCTTCGTAACGTTCTACTAGCGTTTCTAGCTTAGTCAGAATAGAGGCTTTCATAGTGTCGTTTTCTTAATAAAAAGCGTGAGTTATAGATCATCCAAGCCAAGTGTTTGGCGGATAATCGTTAATTTTGCTGGTTCGCCTTGCTCTGCTGCACTTTGCAATGCGCGAGTTGGAGCGTGAATCAGTTTGTTGGTGAGTTTATTACTCAGCTCGCGCAGCACTTTCTCCGGATCTGCGCCTGCCGCTAAAGATTGCAAACTTTTGCTCAGTAACTCTTCACGAATTTCGTTGGCTGATTTGCGATAGTCGCGAATACTATCGACGGCTTGCAGTGAACGCAACCATGTCATAAATGCAGCGCTTTCTTCACTAACAATCGCTTCAGCTTGAATCGCTTCGACTTTACGCTGCTCAATGTTGCTGTCGATGATAGATTGCAAGTCATCAACAGAATACAGATATGCGTCGTTCAGTTCACCGACTTCCGACTCTACATCTCGCGGCACCGCAATATCGACTAACAAGATAGGTTGATGTCGGCGCTGCTTTAGAGCCGTTTCGACCATACCTTTGCCAATAATAGGCAATGGGCTCGCCGTTGAGCTAATCACAATGTCCGCTTTCGCCAAATGTTCAGGAATTTCGTTCAAACTGATCACTTCTGCGCCAAATTGGTCCGCTAAGCCTTGCGCGCGCTCTTTAGTGCGGTTCGCGACAATCATTTTTGTGCAACCGTTGGACGCTAAATGCTTCGCGACCAATTCAATCGTCTCACCCGCACCAACTAAAAGCACGGTTGAATCTGATAACGACTCAAAAATATGTTTTGCCAGTGTACATGCCGCATAAGCCACGGACACGGCATTACCACCAATATCTGTCTCTGTTCTCACCCGTTTGGCGACTGAGAACGTCTTTTGAAACAGTTTATCAATCGAGGCATCGACAGCTTGATGATCTCGCGAGTCAGAAAATGCTTGCTTTACCTGCCCCAAAATTTGAGGCTCACCCAACACCAGAGAGTCAAGACCGCACGATACGCGCATCAAATGCTTTATTGCAGCTTGTTCTTCATGAACATACAAACTCGGCATTAAATCTTCGCGGCTCACTTGATGAAATTGAGCAAGCCAATCGATCAACTTGCTTCGCGCTCCTTGCTTAACATCGCAGTACAACTCAGTTCGGTTACAGGTTGAAACAATCACACTGCCGTTAACTGCTTCGTGCTCTCTAAGTTGCTCGAGTGCAGGGCCGAGTTTATCCGGACCAAACGCCACCTTCTCTCGCAAGTCGACAGACGCTGTATTGTGATTAATTCCAATAGCAAGCAAGGACATCTAACGTGGTATCTCTGGGATAGGTTATAAAATAGGTCCAGAATTTTACTGTAAGCACGCATTTATTGAAAGGGTAAGCCGGATTTGTTTTCCTAAGTGCGACTTTTCAATGCTATAGTTGTGAGCGATTCCCGATGAAACTGATTAATAAGCCATCAAACATGACGTTACGCTCCTTTATTCTTTTTTTCTTGTCGAGCTTACTGCTCGCTGGTTGTTCGTCCGTTCCTGAAAGTGTTACCAGCGTTGAATGGCAAGCTCATGAGCAGCGACTCGAAACCATCCGAGATTTTCAAGCAACGGGGAAACTTGGTTATATTGGCCCAGACCAAAGACAAAATTTAAACTTCTACTGGAAACATTCTTCAGCACTAAGCCAGTTGCGTTTAACAACGATTCTCGGACAAACGGCATTAAAGCTCACCATCACCCCACAAGGCGCCACAGTAGAAACTTACGACGATCAGGTCCTTTCTTCTCGCAGTGCTAACCAGCTGATTTACCGTCTTACAGGGTTAATGATGCCCGTCGATCACATGCCTGACTGGCTATTAGGTCTACCGACCGATGCCGACAAATTCCAACTGTCTCCAACCAATACACTGCAAGCGTTAAACAAACAAATTGGTTTAAATGATTGGAGTATTGCTTATCAACGATATGGCGACGTTCAATGGCATGAACAGTCTCTCCCTCTGCCAAATAAGCTGAAACTCACCACAGCTGATGTCAAAATAAATCTAGTGATCACAAAATGGAACATCACCCAATGATTGAACTTTCAACACGCTGGCCATCACCAGCGAAATTGAATCTCTTTCTATATATCAACGGCCGTACAGAGAATGGCTACCACGAGTTACAAACCTTATTCCAATTCGTCGATCACGGCGATGAGCTCACCATTCAAGCGAACCATTCTGGTGATATTACGATTTCTCCAGACATAGAAGGTGTGCCCCTTCAAGACAATTTAATTTGGAAAGCAGCAACCGCGCTTCAAACTTACTCAAACTGCCCTTTTGGCGCGCATATTGAGCTACAGAAAGTGCTGCCTATGGGTGGAGGCATTGGTGGGGGCTCATCGAATGCAGCTACAGCATTAGTGGCACTGAATTACTTATGGCAACTGAATCTAACTGACGACGAACTGGCTGAAATTGGTTTAAAACTGGGCGCAGACGTGCCCGTATTTGTGCGCGGATTTGCAGCTTTTGCTGAAGGTGTTGGTGAAAAACTCTCTCCTGCTTATCCCGAAGAAAAGTGGTATTTAGTCGTCAGACCGAATGTATCTATCGCAACCGTCGACGTTTTTTGTCATCCAGATTTGACGCGAAACACCCCAAAACGAGATCTAGAAACACTTTTAAATACGCCAAGCGTAAACGATTGCGAAAAAATTGTACGAATGCTCTACCCAGAGGTTGATAAGCAACTTTCTTGGCTGCTACAATACGCGCCGTCAAGATTGACGGGGACAGGATCTTGCGTTTTTGCTGAATTTTCGAGCAAATCTGAAGCAGAAACTATCCTTGCACAACTCTCTGATAAAGTCTCGGCATTTGTCGCTCAAGGGCGCAATATTTCGCCATTAAAAGAGACTTTGGCTGAATACCAATCAGCCTCACACCGACCTATTTAAACTGGACGCAAACCCGAGGTTTCCACCGTGCCTGATATGAAGCTATTTGCTGGTAACGCAACACCTGAACTAGCCCAACGTATTGCTGATCGTCTTTACATCTCTCTTGGTGATGCATCTGTTTCTCGCTTTTCTGATGGCGAAGTTGCAGTTCAAATCAATGAGAATGTTCGTGGTAGCGATGTTTTCATCATTCAATCCACTTGTGCACCGACTAACGACAACCTAATGGAATTGGTTGTTATGATTGATGCAATGCGCCGTGCTTCAGCAGGCCGTATCACTGCAGTTATCCCTTACTTCGGCTACGCTCGCCAAGACCGTCGTGTACGTTCTGCGCGTGTGCCAATTACTGCAAAAGTTGTTGCTGATTTCCTATCTAACGTTGGTGTTGACCGCGTTCTAACTATCGACCTACACGCAGAGCAAATTCAAGGCTTCTTCGATGTACCTGTAGACAACATCTTCGGCACGCCAGTGCTACTTGAAGATATGCAGGCTCGCGGTCTAGATAACCCTGTAGTGGTATCTCCTGACCTAGGTGGCGTTGTTCGTGCTCGTGCAACAGCAAAAGCACTAGGCGACATCGACATCGCAATCGTAGATAAGCGTCGTCCACGTGCAAACGTTTCTGAAGTAATGAACCTAATCGGTGATGTTGAAGGTCGTGACTGTGTGATCGTTGATGACATGATCGACACAGGTGGCACACTATGTAAAGCAGCTGAAGCACTAAAAGAGCGCGGTGCTAAGCGTGTATTCGCTTACGCTACTCACGCAGTATTCTCAGGCAACGCTGCGGATAACATCAAGAACTCAGTTCTTGACCAAGTTATCGTAACTGACTCTATCTCTCTGTCTAAAGAGATGGCTGCAACAGGTAAAGTGACAACACTAAGCCTATCTCGCATGCTAGCTGAAGCGATTCGTCGTATCAGCAACGAAGAGTCAATCTCTGCAATGTTCAACTAATACGAACATTTCAGTTACACTGATTTCAAAAGCACCCCTCTTTGGGGTGTTTTTTTATTTGTACTGATAACTAGAAAATCCCTTGGTCGCCCACCGCGAGTTTTCTGTGCTATCATACTGCGCTTTTTGAGATTCCAGAGAGATCCTAACCTTGAGTCAACAAATCAAACTTCTTGTTGGTCTTGCTAATCCAGGACCAGAATACGCCAGAACTCGTCACAATGCGGGCGCTTGGGTTGTAGAAGAATTAGCACGCGTTCACAACGTTACACTGAAGAACGAACCAAAGTTTTTTGGTCTAACAGGACGCATTATGGTCAATGGCCAGGATCTCCGTTTGCTTATCCCAACCACCTTCATGAATCTATCAGGTAAATCGATCGCAGCGCTTGCGAAATTTTATCAAATTAAACCTGAAGAGATCATGGTTGCTCATGACGAGCTAGACTTACCGCCAGGTGTCGCTAAGTTTAAAAAAGGTGGGGGTCACGGTGGACACAACGGTCTGCGTGACACCATTAGCAAACTGGGCAATAACAAAGATTTTTATCGTCTTCGTATTGGCATTGGTCATCCGGGACACAAAGATAAAGTGGCGGGTTTTGTATTAGGTAAAGCGCCAGCTAAAGAGCAAGAGCTTTTAGATGCAGCAGCTGATGAGGCTGTTCGTTGTCTAGATATCCTGATTAAGGATGGCCTATCTAAAGCACAAAATCGCCTCCACACGTTCAAAGCTGAATAAGGTTACTATCATGGGTTTTAAATGTGGCATCGTTGGTCTACCTAACGTAGGTAAATCAACTCTGTTCAACGCACTAACTAAAGCGGGTATCGAAGCAGCAAACTTCCCGTTCTGTACCATTGAACCAAACACTGGTGTGGTTCCTGTGCCAGATCTACGTCTAGACGCACTAGCTAAGATCGTTAACCCACAGAGAGTTCTTCCAACGACGATGGAGTTCGTGGACATCGCTGGTCTTGTTGCTGGTGCATCACGTGGTGAAGGTTTAGGTAACAAATTCCTAGCTAACATCCGTGAAACAGACGCGATTGGCCACGTTGTACGCTGTTTTGAAAACGAAAACATTGTTCACGTTTCAGGTAAAGTTTCACCTATCGAAGATATCGAAGTGATCAACCTTGAACTTGCAATGGCTGACCTTGATTCTTGTGAGCGAGCGATTCAACGTAACGCGAAGAAGGCAAAAGGCGGCGATAAAGACGCAAAATTTGAACTAACCGTACTAGAAAAACTGTTACCAGTACTAACTGAAGGCGGCATGGCACGCACAGTTGAGCTATCTAAAGAAGAGTTAGCAGCAATCGGCTACCTAAACTTCCTAACACTGAAGCCAACTATGTACATTGCAAACGTAAACGAAGATGGCTTCGAAAATAACCCATATCTAGATGCGGTTCGTGAGTTCGCAGAAAAAGAAAACAATGTCGTTGTACCTGTATGTGCAGCTATCGAATCTGAACTATCTGAACTAGAAGATGAAGATCGCGAAGAATTCCTAGCAGATATGGGGATCGAAGAGCCGGGCCTGAACCGTGTAATTCGCTCTGGTTACGAACTACTGACTCTACACACCTACTTCACAGCAGGTGTTAAAGAAGTACGTGCTTGGACAATCCCTGTTGGTGCAACTGCGCCTCAGGCGGCAGGTAAGATCCACACTGACTTCGAGAAAGGCTTTATTCGTGCAGAAGTAGTTGGTTACGACGATTTCATCCAATTCAATGGTGAAAATGGCGCAAAAGACGCAGGTAAATGGCGTCTAGAAGGTAAAGACTACATCGTAAAAGATGGCGATGTTGTACACTTCCGCTTCAATGTTTAATTAAATGAATGAATTCTAAACACTTCATTTACACTAAAAGCCAGCTGTTAAGCTGGCTTTTTTAATACCTTAAGTAAATGAACAAAAATAAATTACGCAACTGCAAGCTAATTTATTTCCAGTTTTAGATCATAAACACGCCTCTTTGTTTAAAAAGGAAGCGAACGAGGTTTTTTCCGAAATTTATTAAAAAAAACTGTTGACGGATCTCACTCAACTTCGCATAATGCGCGCCGTTCCCAACGACAAGGCAACAAAGCGTTGAGAACAAAAAATATGGTTTTGGCTACGTAGCTCAGCTGGTTAGAGCACATCACTCATAATGATGGGGTCACAGGTTCGAATCCCGTCGTAGCCACCATTCCTAAATGTTCTTTTTATCAGAGCAGTTAGGAATAGATGCGGAAGTGGCGGAATTGGTAGACGCACCAGATTTAGGTTCTGGCGCCGCAAGGTGTGAGAGTTCAAGTCTCTCCT
>NZ_JAWOTE010000048.1:0-18166 GCF_033338695.1 Vibrio sp. Vb1166
ACGATGCCACATTGCGATTCTAGAAAACGGCTAAAGTCACGATACTCTTGATCACTGATTGTAATAGCAGTCATTAATGTCTCTTTTATTGTGTTAATGCAGATTTAACCGCGTTACCCAACTCATCTGGGTTAAATTTCGCAATGAAGGTGTTGGCACCTACACGCTCAACCATAGCTTGGTTGAATACACCACTTAATGAAGAATGGAGGATAACATAAAGGTCTTTCAAATCTGCATGTCTGCGAATTTCAGCCGTTAAGGTATAGCCGTCCATTTCTGGCATTTCAATATCGGAAATAACCAACGAAATTTGATCGTAGATATTGCCTTCTTGAGCCATTTCAATCAACTTATTGTACGCTTCTTTGCCGTCTTTGACAGATACGACCTCAAAACCGATGGATGTAATCGCACGCTCTACCTGTTTACGCGCGACCGTCGAGTCATCAGCAATCAGTATGCGGCGTACAATAGGCTTTTCTTGTTCTGCTTGTGCGATTTCTTCGCCAATAGCGGAATCCATCGTTTCATCAACTGGCGCAATTTCTGCCAGGATTTTTTCAACGTCAAGGATTTCAACCAGCTCATTGTCAATGTTTGTCACGGCAGTCAAGTAGTGCGCTTTACCTGCGCCGTCTGGCGGTGGCAAAATCGCTTCCCAATGCATATTGATAATACGCTCAACCGATGATACCAAAAATGCTTGGATCGTACGGTTAAATTCTGCAATAACAACAAAACATTTATCTAAATCAGTGGTTGGGCGGCCACCAATTGCCAGGCTCAAATCAATAACGGACACGGTATGGCCGCGGATATGAGCGATACCTTTAACCAGAGGGTGTAGATTTGGCATTGAAGTCAGCTTAGGGCACTGTAGTACTTCTTTCACTTTGAATACGTTAATGCCGTAGCGCTGTCGGCCCATCAGTCGAAAGGTCAATAATTCCAATCGGTTCTGACCGACGAGTTGCGTACGCTGATTCACCGAGTCAAGAATCCCCGTCATATGCTCATCTCCATCTCAAACTTTTTGTTTTTAAATGATACTCTACCACTGGCAAGCACGATACCAGGGAGACAGTATGGCGTATTTCACTTTCACTTCGACACCATTGACTATGACAATATGTAGAGCGCTAATTACAAAGTACGCTAAGTCTATCGGCATTTTGCTCAGTATGTTTAGCTTTTTTGTTCATTCAGCTTCAGATAATCAGATCGAGCAAATAAAAACAGCAGCAGAACAACATATTCTTGCTACGGTTGATCAGCCTGATGGTGGCGAGCTATCTGTTAATGCGGCAGAGATCGACTCGAGAATAAAAGCAACGGATTGCCCTGTTCCGTTAGATACATCTGCCTCTTCCACCAGCAGCACGAGAAGTAACATCAATGTGTTAGTGGAATGCCAACCGGATGACTGGAAAGTCTATGTCCCTGTGAGGATCTCGGTATCAGTACCAATGATCGTCGCGACACGAACACTAGGGAGAGGAGAAATCGTCAGCGCATCGGATGTTACCACTTCCATGATCGAGCTACAGCGCTTTCGTAAAGATGGATTTTCTAGCTACGATCAAGTGGTTGGGGCAAAGCTAAAGCGTAATGTTCGCTTAGGCGATGTCGTAGAGAGAAATGATGTTTGTGTGGTATGCCGAAATGAAAAGGTCATTATCAAAGCGGTGAATTCTGGCATGACGATCACAACGCAAGGCACAGCATTGCAGGATGGTTCAGCTGGCGATCAAGTAAGAGTGAAAAATGATAAGTCACAACGTATAATAGAAGGCATAGTGACTGACATTGCGGAAATCACTGTTAATTTTTAATACCCACTGGTAGCGTGTTTAAACTGATCAATAAAAATGCAAAAAATGACTAAAGTTATTTTTGCGCTGGTCGATAGTCTGGATACCAGTATTACGATACAAGGCAAAGGTTAAACATGGCAAGTATAGATAATATACGTTCAGGGCAAATGATGACGACAACAAGTCGCGCACCTGCACGTAACGATTCCAATGCTACCAGCACGACAGAATCAAAAAAAGCGCCAGCGCAACAAGACGCAGTATCACTCAGCCAGCAAAGTAAAGCCGTCAGTAAACTCCAGAAGGATATGGCAGCTTCTCCGGCATATGACAGCGCCAAAGTTGCAGCAATCAAAGAAGCTATCACTAACGGTTCATACAAAGTCGATCCTGAAAAATTGGCTGACAACATGATTAAGTTTGAAAACGAATTGCAAGGCAAAAGCTAACTGACTTAGGCCGAAGGTAAGTATTTTATGGCAGCATTAGTCGATCTCGTTAATTTCCAGCTAGAAAATGCTAAGGCACTTTCCGCTGTTTTACGCCAAGAAACACAAGCAATCACGGCGCGTGTCTCTACCGAGATTGAGAATATTGCCAAACAGAAGATGACACTCATTGATCAGCTTAGAACGACTGATCAGCGAATCGCCTCTCACCCGCACGTCAATCAACTTACTGAAGATGAGCACCTAAGTCAGGTTGTTGCTCAAATCCAATCGATCGTCCTCGACTGTCAACAAGTCAACAAAGTAAATGGTGAATCGCTTAGTCGCGCACAGCTGAGTTTCAATAAACTCAATAACATGCTTCAGCGAACTCATGGCAAAGTGGGCATGACCTACAATGCCGGTGGCAAAACCCATACTATTTCGACACTTGGCACCAATATAAAAGCCTAAACGTCACTCCTGCCCCACCATCTCTAGAATGTAGATATAAAAAAGCGACTCATTGTTGCCAATCAGCCGCGGGAAAGATTATCTGGTCTTCTGAAGTAATGCGCTTAGGGCATTAGAACAAGGTTTGTTGACGCTTCTCAGGCACCTGCTGAACTTCTCCATAATCACGTAGCTTATCCATTTTACGGATATCCAGACGCAGCTCAGTCACATAACTGTCTTCAACAAGATAACTACGCACAACTTCTGCACCACGAATTACACCATCGACGGCACCAGTGGTGCTTTCAATACCCAAACGCTGGTCTTGCAGCTCTGCACGTCCACTAACACGCATGCCATAAACTTGCTCTGCTAGCTCACGATAAGCATCAATTTTTGATGCACGCATCGCTCGTACACGCTTTTCTTCTACTGTGCGGCCTGTTTGCTCACTGACACTGGCGTAACCCACTGCCACTAAGATTTCATCTTGACGCATCTGTTGTAATGGCTGACACCCCACCAATATCAGTGTGGCAACAATAAATAATAACTTCTTCATGCTTCTATCCTATGGACGCAGAATCACAGTGTACGGCTGACGAATGGTTGGGTCTGAGCGAATCAACACACCATCTTGTGTGCGGATGCTATTTAACGTATCTAAGTCACGCCCAATACGGTCAGCCGGAAGGAAACCTTGCGCTGTCGCTACAACTACACGGCTTTGCATGCCAACCACGCGTGCATTGACAAGCACTCCGCCCTCTTGGCGCAGCATTGTTCCGGTCAGTACATACTGAATTTGCTGCTCTTGAGCTAAATCTTGCCAATCACGACTTAAAGCAAAATCGCCCTGCTGCGTCACTTGAATAGAGCCCGTAGTTTTGAAATCAACCACTTTAAACCCTCGGCGCTGAAACTGATGGATAAAACCTTCAGAGACCGAGTTACCTAACCAGTTTGTTGCATCCATATTTTGTAGATCAACAAACGAGGTAATCGCAATCGGTGTCCGCGCTGATACTGCCACATTAGAAACCATCAGGTCTTCTGTCATGCTCTCAATGAAAAAGTCCATCGTATGACGCGGACTATCCATCAGCATGAACTGGCTTCCCGAGTACGGTTCTTTACCATTGTAAATCGGTGAGTACGCGCACGATGTCAGAAGCGTCATCATCGATGCGGCGACAAGCCACTTTTTCATGGTTTGATTCTCCAGATAATCTTAGGTGATACCGTTCTTTATTAATTCCTTTCCAAGAAAGTGAATATTGGAACAGTCTTTGCTTTTCTTTGTTTGCCTAACGAAGAAAAACCCACCAAACTTCACTGAATTTGTTAAAGCAATATTTATACCCGAACGGTTGTAACCAATGAAAAAAATATTAAACAGTCTGTTTTCAATCACTTTAGTGATGCTTGTGCCTTTTAAGGTCATGGCATCTTGGTATGAAGTCACAGGCGTTGCCACCATCGTTTCTTCAGAAGAGACGGCAAGGCTCCATGCGTTGGAAGACGCGCTGTTCAAAGCCGTCAATTTTTCGGGCGCAGATATTGGCAGTATTAGCAACTTGATGCCGCTATTAGAAGAAAGCCGCAACGAATACCAGTTTACCAATCATGAAGTCCGTTACATTTTGGTCGAGTCTGAACGCAAACGTCGCGGTAAAGTCGAGGTAAAAATCCGCGTTGATATTTATCCATCGGCAACGGGTTGCCACACCGATCAATACAAAAAGACAATGCTGGTCGGCAATATTGAGGTCGCATCACCACAACAAGCAGTGATGGGACAAATTTATCAAGTTGGTGACGATTTTAGCCACGTAGTGAACCGTCAACTTGATCAAACCTCACGCAGCTTTGTGTCTGTTGGTACAACGGACTACTCAATAAGCAGCAACTATCCTGCTCGCACTCAAATGATCGCACAAGACAATGGCGCACAATACATCATTGGAGGGGTCATAACCGATCTCACTGCAACGGTCGAATCTCAACTATTGCAAGATGACATCATCAATCGTCAGTTTGCGTTAGAAATGAAAGTATTTGATGGTAAAACTGGCCATGAAATCTTCAACAAAGCCTACCGTGAGGTCGCGCGTTGGCCATTTGCTAAGACGAGTCAAGTGGACACTCGTAGTGCACGTTTTTGGGCATCGACCTATGGCGAGATGATGCTTCGCGTTAGTCGCAATATTATGTTGGATCTGGAGTCGGAGCTATCTTGCAAAATTACACTGCCAGAGGTTGTGGCAGTCTTCGGTAATACCGTAACGATGGATCTCGGCCGTATGCACGGCGTAAAAGAGGGAGACAAATTACAGCTTTGGCACACCGCGTCGTTTATCGACCAAAATGGATTGCCAAGAAACAAAGTCTCGCAAAGCGAAATTACATTAACGGTATCACGCATATACGAACACGAAGCGGAACTGACGATTGATCAGCCAAATTTAGCGTCTAGCGTTCAAATTGGCGACGTAATGAACAAGATCCTATAAAAGCAAACATTAAGTCTTGAGATATGCTCACTTTTGAATATCATAGGCAGCGCATCTTATTTGATTATACCAATGACCGTAGCGAATCGTTCAACGTGATGCTGATACAGATCTGGTAGATTGCTAGATTTGAACTCAGTAAAACAGTGCAATGAACTGCAACTATTGGTATTACGCCCCCATGGCACAGCTGGATAGCGCAGTCCCCTCCTAAGGGACAGGTCGTAGGTTCGAATCCTACTGGGGGCGCCATATCATAGCCTTAGCTCCCACTTGAGCTAAGGCTTTTTTGTATCTTCAATTTCAAGCCTCGCACTGCTCCCCCTAGTACATCGTGTTAGATAATCTTCCCAGTAATCAATATGATCGGATCGGGTGTTTCGGTTACGGGATAAACCCTTCTACTGATCTGACTTCTTCCCCTTGAAATCATTTCAACAAGCCCTATTTACAGTTTTGTATTTTATTACTTTAATTATCTATGAGTTTTGCTTACCCTTTTAGCTATTAATAAAATTATTAGTTAGCACTATGTCTAAGAGCAATTTAATAACTAACACTGGACACCGCTTTATTTCTAAAGGCAAGACAGCCTTTAAGATACATATCCATACCCCCGAGGATACGGTACTACACCGCTCGGTAGGATTTGTTCGTATTGGAGAAAAGAAAGGCTTACAAAAAGCCATTAAGCTGAGAAACGAGTTAGGCCGGCAAATGTGGGGCAAATTCTGGCGACGTCTTTTGAAAGACCCTTACCTAATGACTAGGCTTCCACATAGCGTTGAGCCTAAAATCGTTCACAAGCCTAACCCTACTCTTGAAAACCCTGACAACCGAGATACGTGTTACATCGCCAAGTGGCGAGAGTTCAATGATGACGGTGAGTATAAATATAAAACGGTGGTTCGCTCCATTAGTAAGTACGGCAAACTTGCCGCCTACATGCAAACCAAAAAAGCGTTGTTAGAAGCACATAAAGATAACTTGGAGATCCTGACATTTATGGGGCGTTTAAACAGCATTGATCTTAAGTAATACCTAGCCACTTTGAACATTTCAGTCAGTTTTTAAAGAGAAATAAAAAGCCCCAAAGAGCGAACTCTTTGGGGCTTTCAGCTTCAGTCTTCTATACTACGGTCGAATAGGAGCTTATTGCTGAACTTGGTATTCAAATTCTGGAACAACGACTTCTACGCGACGGTTTTGTTGACGACCTTCACGAGTGTCGTTTGAAACGATTGGGTTGTTTTCACCTTCGCCACGAGCTTGGATACGTGATGAATCAATACCTTTTTCAACGAGTGCGTTAGCAACAGACTCAGCACGTTTTTCAGAAACCTTTAGGTTGTAAGCTGCTGGACCAGACGTATCTGTGTAACCTACAACTTCAACGTTCGCTTGTGGGTGCTCGTTTAGGAAAGCAACTAGGTTATCAAGTTTTGCAGCGCTCTCTGGTTTTAGAGTTGTGCTGTTTAGATCGAAGCTACCTGTGCCAATTGTTTGAGTTTCGAATGTTTTCGTAACTACAACTGGCTCTTCTACCACTTCTTCTACAACCACTTCTTCAACAACAACTGGCTCTTCTACGATTACTGGCTCATCGTTGCCGCCGAATTTGAAAGAAACACCTAGTGTTGCAGTGTTACCTGTCGCACGAGTTACATCGTTGCTGATGTCAGTCAGTGTTTGGTATTCCGCACGAGCTGTTACGTTTTGGCTTAGGTTGAATTCAAGACCAGCCGCGCCTAGGTAAGAGTAATCATCTTTGCCATCAAACATTACGTAAGCGCCACCCACTTTACCGTAAAGTGCGATGTCTTCAGTGATTGGTAGGCTAAATTTAGGAGCAAGAGTGATTGCTTCTACGTGGCCACCGAAAGAAGTTTGGTTAAAATCACCGATGTTGTCGAAACCCGCTTCTACTGCGAAGTATTTATTCATTTCGTAACCAACAAAAGCGCCAAGAGTAGAATCATCTTTGTCACAAGCCTGGCCCGCTACACACGCGTCTTCCATCCATGACTTACCCATCTTACCACCAACGTATACTTCTGCTTGTGCTGCTGAAGCCATAAGTAGAGACGCTGAAATTACCGCTGCTAATTTTTTCATTATTGATTCCTCTAAAGAAGTTCTTTTGTTAGATGCCGAAATGCGCCGTCTGACTGACGTTGTATTTCAATTCTTTTTATTCATTCCTTGAGTGAGATACTTAGTCAGCTTCTTTTTATGCACATGCATTTTTTTTATGGAAGCAACTTACGTACATTTCCTGTTCAGTGATACATATCGCCATCTCGGTATCGCTGACGGGATGAACTATAACGCTAAGAAATCGCGAGAAAAATCCCAATTCTGTCAATTTATTGTCATCAAAAATCTCGACAACATGTGATCTTAAGCAAAAAAATCCCCACGCAATCACGACGCAAACGTTTGCTTTAATTTTTAGAACAACATAGCTAAAGCAAAGGTTTTTCTTAAAAATGAGACAAACAAAATGGAACTTTAAGGAACATGGATAAAAATCAATCAGATATTTGATATATAATCGCTCGTTTTTTATTCACGCCAACGATGTTTGGATTAAAAAATCTTATCCATATTGAGGTAAATTACAGGTGAAACCATCTCTTCATTCACCAATATGAGAGAAAGTTTCTCGTTATCTAAATTGAAGATACAAAAAAGCCGCGGTTGCTCACCGCGGCTTTGTGACTATTTATTCAAAAAGAACGTTCAGTTCAAAGCAATTATGCGTTTGCTTCACGCTCAGCAATGAACTCAAGCGCCATCTTAATGCGAGCAATACAACGCTCTTTTCCAACCAGCTCCATTACTGCATCGACAGAAGGAGACTGACCGCCGCCTGTTACAGCAACACGTAATGGCATACCGATTTTGCCCATGCCGATTTCCAACTCTTCACATACTGCTGCGATAACGCCATCTTTGATGTTCGCTGTCGTCCACTCAGTTAGTGCTTCCACTTTCGCTAATGCAAGTTCTAGAGGCTCTTTAGCCACGCCACGTAGATGTTTCTTCGCTGCGCCCGCTTCAAACTCAGAGAAATCTTCATAGAAGTAACGGATTTGCTCAGCTAGCTCAACTAGCGTGTTGCAACGCTCACCCACTAGATTGATCACGTCAGTGATAGCAGGACCATTCGTTACGTCTAGTTTTTGTTGATCTAGATGCCATTGTAGATGCTCAGCAACGTACGCAGGATCTGAGTTCTTGATGTAGTGGTTGTTCAACCATTGCAGTTTGTCAGTGTTAAAAGCAGACGCTGACTTAGATACTGCGTTTAGGCTAAATAGATTGATCATCTCTTCTTGAGAGAAGATTTCTTGGTCACCATGAGACCAACCAAGGCGCACTAGGTAGTTGTTTAGTGCCGCAGGCAGGTAACCCATATCGCGGTATTGCATGACTGATACAGCGCCGTGACGTTTAGACAGTTTCGCGCCGTCATCACCCAGGATCATTGCACAGTGTGCAAATGTTGGTACTGGCGCACCTAGTGCTTCGTAGATGTTGATTTGACGAGGCGTGTTGTTGATGTGGTCTTCGCCACGAACAACGTGAGTGATACCCATGTCCCAGTCATCCACTACTACACAGAAGTTGTAAGTAGGTGAACCGTCAGTACGACGAATGATTAGGTCATCCATTTGATCGTTGCGGATTTCAATGCGACCACGGATTTGATCATCAAATACTACGCTGCCTTCTTTCGGGTTACGGAAACGGATAACACATGGATCGCCATCTTTTGCCGCTTCGTTTGCTGCTTTGATTTTTGGATGGTTAGCATCGTAGCGAGGCATTTCTTTATTTGCTTCTTGCTCTGCACGGATTTCATCTAGCAGCTCTTTAGACGCGTAACATTTGTAAGCTTTGTCTTCAGCAAGAAGCTTATCAACCATTTCGTTGTAACGGTCAAAACGTTGAGTTTGGTAGTAAGGACCTTCATCCCACTCCAAGCCTAGCCATTCCATGCCTTCAAGAATTGCATCAACCGCTTCCTGAGAGTTACGCTCAAGGTCTGTATCTTCGATACGTAGAACGAATTCACCACCTTGGTTTTTAGCGTATAGCCAAGAGTAAAGTGCAGTACGCGCACCACCAACGTGTAGATAGCCAGTTGGGCTAGGAGCAAAACGAGTTTTAACCGTCATTTGAGTTCCTTAGGGGTAATGAGCAACGAGAGATCTCTCGTTGTAATGTCAAGGATAAAAGTGGCGACATTTTACCACCGTAAGTCAATTCTACAATCGGTTTGACAACAGAAATAAAAACGGGGCAGAACCAAAAAGGCACAGCCCTGCTATTTACTGTTAAAGCACGAGACGAAATTACTTCAGGTTACGCATTGCCCATTGCATAAATTCTTGCTGCTCTTCACGGCTCAATTCATTAAACGATGCTTTGATTGTTTTGGTTTCCGCTGGAGAAGACGCAATGCTTGCCTTAGTCGATTCTTTATTCATTGCGTTATTATAGTCGGCAACTTCTCGTTCGTAATCACGAAAACCTTGCAAACCACCTTTACGAAGTTGAACCATAGAGAATGCCACTTCTTTTCCGTTTTTGTCTTTCAATACCACTTTAGGATCGAGTTCGAAGGCTCTCGCCTCTTCAATAGTACGGAATGTTTGATAAGTCAGAGAAAGCTCGGTGTCTTTTTCTGCATCAAACTCTAATACCAGCGGCTGCGAATCGAATTTACGGCGCTTTCCATCTTCAAATACGATTTGTCCAACCGTTACCGCCAATTGGTTTTCCCCATCCTTTAACTCGATGCTGTTGTTCTTGGATATCCACTCAGGGTAGACGAACTCGCCGTTGAGAACGCGAGGAACTAATTCAGATTGCAGAGTGAGTTGAGCAGCAAAAGCTGGCGCCGAAAGCATTGCGCAAAGTCCGAGAAGTGTCGTTGTTTTTTTCATCATGGTTTCTCACTTTATACCAATTTAGATAAGCCTCTAAAATTTACAGGCCAGTCATTTCAAAGGCTTATTTGAATAAGTATCAAGATAAAAAGGGCGTTTCCGCCCTTTTAGCTGCTTCTTTAGTTAGAAGTAGTATTCAACACCTACAGAGAACTCGTCGTAGTCAGCAGACTTCCAACGTGCTTCTGTTGGTTTATCTAATTGAGACGCACCGTCGCCAAAGTCTAGAGTACGAGCACGTACGTACAGCACTGCCGATGGGTCTACGAAATACATAACTTGTGCTGATAACACATCATCCGCTGTATCGTTAATTTTCTTACCATCACGCTCTAGATCAAAGTTAGCGGCGTAAGCCAGTTTGTATTGCCAATCACCCGTGGTGTACATGATAGCGGCAGACATTGCATCTTGCTTTTCACTCACACCATTGCTTGCGTCCGCCTCCATGTATTTGTATTGCGCGAAGAAAGAGATTCCGTTATCAAACCAGCCTTGTGCCCCTACCAAGTACGTGTTGTTTTCCCACGTTTGGCTTTCCATCTTGATATTACGGTTACCTTCATATGCCGCATCTAACTGGATAGGACCAATTTTGTAGTGTGCAGCGATACCACCCCAGTAGTCATCCCCTTCACCTAGACCTGCTTTATCACCTGCACCAGCTGCGATATCTAGGGAGAATTTGTCAGCAAACATTGGAGAGTCCCAGCGGATAGTGTTTGATTGACGGTCTTGGTACTTGGCGCCACCAATAGCACCACCCCAGTCGTATACATCGCCCAGGCCAGGGTTAGATGCTGGCCAGTCAACCAATTCGTACATAGGTGTCAAAACGCGACCCAGGCGAATTTGCCCCCAAGATGCACTTTCAAAACCGACGAATGTGTCACGTTCACCAAGACCTGCGCCCTCGCCACCAAAGCTAGGGTCTACATAACCGCCTTCGATTTGCCAAATAAAAGTAGGGTCGAAGTTAGCAAATTGTTTCTTACCACGGAAACCGATACGAGATTCGTTGTTTAGCTGCATGCCACCCAAGTCATCGTCCGTTGCTTTGCTGCCAGAATCGTAATCGCGGTACGCGGCCTGCATCGCGATGATCCCGTAAACTTCATAAGAAAATGAATCTTTGGTTAGAAACTCTTTTGCTGCGTCACTGTTTGCACCATCAGCAAATGCAACACCACTGAACATCATGCCGGTAATTGCCGTGGCAAGTAGGCTTTTCTTTAGGTAAGACATTATAAACCCCTATATTTTTAGTTTTTTCCATTTTCAAATTCACTAACTAGGACATGGCAGGAACTTGAAACAGTGTTTGGACGGGGCAAATATGACAAACTTTTTTCGCACTAAAAAACTTTCCCTACAGCAATCTGAGCGACTTCAAAATGAGAAGATCAAAAATAAAATAAATCAATAAAAAACAATTAGTTAACATCAAATATAAAAAATAAAAAACGTTAAAAGTACGTTTTGACACTGAACTGACATTGAGAGCATCTAAAAAACGTGAGCGACTTCATTCATCTTTTAGGTGTTTTAACGGAACTTTATATTCAAAGAGAAAAAACCTTGAGATCACTCGCAAGTAAAATGACCGTGCACTTGTGGGATTCGAGAGATTTTGACGAAATTGTTGTGAGTAGCAAATGGGTATTGACCTTACCCTTGCAGGAAGGTTTAAGCTCATAGCATCACTACTATTGAGGTGCAGATTATGTATCAGTTAGTTATACCTTTATCAGGGCTCAACTGCATGGGCTGTGCGAGAAAAGTTGAGAATGCTTTACATGCGAATCACGATGTGGAGATCCTCAATTTGTCCCCGACGCAAGTAGAGGTCAAAACCGAGTCTTCTCTTAAAGAGCTCGTCTCGTCGATTGAATCTCTTGGTTACCAAGCAGGAAATCACTACGAACTAAACCTTTCAGGCTTAAGCTGTGGCGGTTGCGTCAAAAAACTTTCATCTTTATTAGAATCTAATCAAGACGTTATTTCTTTTGAGGCTTCAACAACGCACTTAGAGATTCGTACCCTCCTCTCCGAGCAACAAGTGATCGACTTAATAGCAACACTCGGCTATACCGCCAACCTTGATTCTGTTGAAGTAGAGAACGAAAGCTCACCAGAGACCGAGCCGGTAGAAAAGCAAAGCAATATTAAAGATACGCAGGTGCCACCAGCGAGTATTCAATTGCAAATGCTGATTCAAGGCATGACGTGTGCGAGTTGCGTATCTTCAGTAGAGAAAGCACTTACTAACGTAGAAGGCGTTGAGAAAGCACAGGTCAACCTTGCAGAACAAAGCGCACTAGTATTCGCAAGCCAAGACTCTGATGACCTCCTTAACGCAATTGTTGAATCGGTAAAACAAGCCGGTTACCAAGCAGAGATCCTACAAGACGCCGCAACCCAGCAAGAAAAGCAAGCACAGCAACAACGTCAGCAACAAAAACGCTTTAAACTGGATGCTATTGCTGGCCTTGTCGTCGGTGCCCCTTTAATGATTTGGGGCGTAGCTGGCGGCAATATGATGATTCGCAACACCAACGACCAATTAGCTTGGGGCGCGATCGGTATCGTATGTTTACTCCTTCTTGCCACAGCAGGGAAACACTTCTTCAGTAACGCTTGGTTAGCAGCTACTCACAAGCGCGCCACCATGGACACGTTAGTCGCGCTCGGTACTGGCGCAGCGTGGTTCTATTCGATGCTTGTGGTGATTTTCCCAGACTGGTTCCCTCTTGCTTCACGCCACGTGTACTTTGAAGCGAGTGCAATGATCATCGGCTTAATTTCTCTTGGGCACTATATAGAAGCAAAAGCCAAAGCAAACACAACACGTTCCTTACAAGCGTTGATTAACCTGCAACCTCAGCAAGCTACGGTAATTACGGAACAAGGCGACCAACAAATCGCGGTTGAGCAAATCACGTTAGGCATGAAACTGCGTATCAAACCAGGCGAGAAAGTGCCTGTTGATGGTGTTGTGATTCAAGGTGAATCATACATTGATGAGTCGATGCTCACTGGTGAACCAGTACCAGTATTAAAAGCGCAAGAGGCTCAAGTGTCTGCCGGGACATTAAACACCGATGGTGGATTAGTCATTGAGGCAACGGGCATTGGCGCAAATACCATGCTGGCTCGTATCATCCGCATGGTGCGCACAGCGCAAAGCAGTAAGCCAGCCATCGCGAAACTGGCAGACCAGATTTCATCGGTGTTTGTCCCTGTCGTTGTTGGTATAGCAATACTGGCCGCGCTCGTTTGGTTTGCCGTTGGCCCAGAGCCAAAAGCGAGTTATATGCTGGTGGTCACCACAACCGTCCTGATCATCGCCTGCCCTTGCGCCCTAGGCTTAGCAACCCCACTTTCTGTCACGGTGGGAGTGGGTAAAGCCGCAGAGCTCGGCATTCTGATCAAAGACGCCGACGCCCTGCAATTGGCAAGCAAAGTCGACACGGTTGTGTTCGACAAAACTGGCACACTTACCCAAGGTAAACCTAGCGTTCAGCAAGTGTTTACTCACGCCACCAGCCAAGAAGATCTATTGGCTTTAGCGTATGCGGCAGAGCGTCAGTCTGAGCACCCACTGGCAAAAGCGGTATGTGATTACGCCAAACGACACGACGCAAAAGACGTCTCATTAGACAAGTTTGAGAACGTTCGCGGACGCGGCATTTTGGCGACGTATCAAGATAAACCGCTGCTCATTGGTTCGCTTCAATTTATGCAAGCAGAGAACGTCGAGACCAGCGCACTAAAACCTGCCATCGATGAATGCGCAAAAAATGCGTGGACTCCGGTAGCTGTGGCATTGAACGGCGAACTGTTCGGTCTGATCGCCATTGCCGACCCGATCAAATCAGATGCGAAGCAAGCGCTCTCTGCATTAAAATCGCAAGGCATCAAAACGGTAATGCTGACGGGCGATAACCAACACGTTGCCAATGCTATCGGCCAAGAACTTGGTATTGATGAAGTGATTGCCCAAGTAATGCCAGATGAGAAAGCTCAGCACATTGAGCAACTTCAATCTCAAGGACATGTCGTGGCAATGGTGGGGGATGGCATTAACGACGCCCCTGCTCTCGCGTTATCCAACCTAGGTATTGCCATGGGTAGCGGCAGTGATGTCGCCATTGAAAGTTCGCAAATGACCATCCTGAACACGTCACCAATGGCGGTAGTACATGCGATTGAACTCTCTCGCGCTACACTTAAAAACATGAAGCAAAACCTATTTGGTGCCTTTGTTTACAACTCGTTGGGTATTCCAGTTGCCGCTGGCGTGCTTTACCCAGCGTTTGGATTTTTGCTCAGTCCTGTTGTCGCAGGAGCGGCAATGGCACTGTCTTCAATTACTGTCGTTAGTAATGCAAATCGACTACGACTGTTTTCAGTAAAATAACCACTTCTTTTTGAGGGTATTATGAAGTTGAAACTATTGACCTTTGCAATGCTTGCGACCGTGTCCGCCAACGTATTGGCAGCCGATGTCATTAACCATAAATCGCCATACTGTGGCTGTTGTGGAGAATGGACAAAACACATGGAAGCGAACGGCTTTACGGTCGAAGAAAAATTGCACGATGACATGAACGCCATCAAACGCGATCTAGGCATCAAGAATGAACAGCTTTACTCTTGCCACACGGCAGAGATCAACGGCTATCTGTTTGAAGGTCACATTCCAGCCGAAGACATTAAAGCGTTTTTGAAAAATCCACTACGTAACGCAAAAGGCCTATCAGTACCGGGCATGCCAATGGGCTCCCCTGGTATGGAATATGGCGACAAAAAAGACAGCTACACCGTTTACGCCTTTAACGAAAAAGGACAAGTGTTCGAATATAGCCACCACGAAGGCAACGGCAAATAAAAACAAAGCCCAGCGAGACAAACCGCTGGGCTTTTTCTTAATGGATAGTTAAGACAAATATAAAATTAGAAGCCGTAAGAGGCACCAAATACAAAAGCGTTATTCACTAGGCTGTCACCACTCGCGTTTTCTGCACCGTGTGCTTGACTACGGAACTCAAAGTAAGGTTGAACACCTTTACGAGTCCACGTTGCACGAAGCTCGTGGTCCATGGTTTCCGCTTCAATCATGTAGACGTTGTTGTAGCTTAGCGTCACATCCTCATTCATCACGTAACCGATGCGGTTGTCCATGCGGTAATCTGTATCCGCATCTGCGTCTGTCGCATCAATGTGCGCACGAGTACGGTTACTTAAGGAGATGCCGTTATCGAAGTTGTAACCGATCTTAACCAATGGACGGTACTGTACGTTCTCGCCAGCAGAGAATAGGTGTTGGTAACCCGCGGCAACCCATAAATGATCGGTAATATTAAATGACTGCTCACCACCCACAGTTATTGCTGGTGTTGTGTTACCTGCGCCACCGTTTTCTGTTTCCAGTTTACCCAACTGAATACCATCAAATTCGGTATAAACCGTAAAGCCGCCGAATTGGTTATCAAAAGTATGACCAGCTTCCAGTGTAGACGTAACGTCCGAACCATGAATTCGACCATCATCGTGGAATTGAACATTACCTGTTACGTAAGAAGAACCAGCAAAAGCATTAGAAGCGAAAGCGAGAGAAAGAGCACTCAGTGCAAAAATATTTTTCATAATTACTGCCTTTATTTATTCACGTTATGCGATAGTTTTAGAGGGCATCTCTTCCCTTTTATCGCAAACTTTGGAATGTGCCTCCTTGGCGTTCGCAATATTGTTTTAATTAATTCGCGATGGAAAATAAAACATTTTAAAAAGTGATCTTGTTCAAACCGAAGCTCAACAACCCTGATAAAAACATGGAAAATACAGGCACTTATCGTATTTTTATAAAATTATTCAAAAAATAGAAGTGTGATCGTAAACAGATAATTTATTGATATTTAGCAGATTAAGTCGATCAAGTTCACAATAACCTTGACCATTACAACCAAAAACTTATTTATCAATGAAAAATAATTAGACATCGATCACGCTTAATTTCCTCAAAAAATAAAGAAAGCCCCAACATGATGTTGAGGCTTTGCCAAAAAATTAACTTACAAGAATCGAGTTATTTCACGCTGGTCACTCGACTTGCTTTCTCACCGCTTGCTGACACAGAACGGATAAACACTTCACCTTTCACATTTGGACGAGCATTATCTACGTAAGTTAGCCAGTTCTTGCCGTCTAGAGAGTATTGAAGCTTCACACCCGGGAACTGAACGTTCATTGCCAGTTTACCCTCTTCAACTTTCGCGCCTGGTACAGGTAGGCGGTAGTCGATACCCGCTTTTTCTAGCTTAGCCAGTTCGCGTTGGCCAAGTACGTTCGCAAAGCGATTGTAGTCTTGGTTTAGCGCAGCTTTGTTTACTAGGTTAGAGTTTTGCGAGTATTCAACACCCACTTTGTAGTCGTTTTCCCAATCAGCACGGTGCCATGCACGTTCAGCGGCTGCCAGTACGCGAGGGAATACCATGTACTCGTATTGCTCGTCGTTACGTACTGTCTCAGACCACAGCTGTGCTGATAGACCATAGAAAGGTTTCGCTTTGATTTCACCTTTACCAGTGAAGCCGTTACCATCGCGGTCTACAGAGGTTTCTGCGTTCTGAGGCATGTTCTCTGGTGCAAAACCAAACATCTTACGAGTATCTGTTGCACGCGTCGCCCAGTAGTAACCACGTTCTTTCGGGTCAACTTCGTACGGCATGTCCATGTATACGTAGTCTGGGTTAGAAACGATAACGTCGTAACCTTTCTTAGACCATTCGTACACTGATGATGTGCCACCCCAGTAAAGAACGTCCCAGAAATTAACACGTGTGTTTTCTGTTGCGAACGCTTTCTCACCTTCACTGTACTTAAGGCCATCTTGCCAAGCTTGGAAGTTTGGAATGCCTTTCTCTGCCACCATCTTCGACACTTCTTCTGCAAAGTGGCTTGGTAGATGAGCAAAATCGCTTACCGTACCGTCTGCAATTAGCGTCTGACATTGTGGTGACTGTGCGAATGGCTTGTCTTGCTTAGACAAATCAATGTTACCCTTCCAGCTTACTTTGTCTTCTGCGTTGATGTCTTGCAGACCAGCGCCTAGCTTGATGTTCTTCGCTTCGTCACCACCAAAGTGCCATGTTGTTAGCGGCGTGCCCGCTTCTTGGTGCATTGCTGCTACTTCTGAAATCACTTTATCAACAAAGCGAGTTGAAGATTCCATACATGGGTTGATGAAGCTTTGCTTATTGTAGAACTGAACCGTCGTTACGTTCGATGTATCTTGAGGATCCATCAGGCGGTACTCGTTCGCTTCTGCTTCTTTACCTTCTTCCATTAGACGGTCGTAACGTGCTTCCATTGATACCACTGCTGCACGAGCGTGTGCTGGCATATCGATTTCAGGAATCACTTCGATGTTACGCGCTTTCGCGTACTTCAAGATGTCCACGTAGTCTGCTTTGCTGAAGAAGCCAGAACCAAAGTTGTCTGTCGTTGCACCTGAGCCAAGCTGAGGCAGTAAACAGCTTTTCTCTTCCAAATCGAAACAACGGTTAGCACCCACTTCAGTCAGCTCAGGCAGACCCGGGATTTCTAAACGCCAGCCTTCATCATCCGTTAGGTGAAGGTGTAGTTTGTTCATCTTGTACGCGGCCATTTGGTCAAGCGTTGCAAGAATCGCGTCTTTAGAGTGGAAGTTACGAGCCACGTCCACCATCACACCACGGTAATCAAAACGCGGCGCATCTTTAATAGACAGTTGTGGTAGAGAATCAGCATTTTGGCTATCTACCAGGCCAAAGATAGATTGTACTGCGTAGAAAGCACCTGCTTGGTCAAACGCTTTAATCGCAATTCCGTCGCCTTTGATGCTCATTTCGTAAGCACCAGATTTTGCCAATTCACCGGTGAAGTCTGCAGGAACAACAGTGATGCTTACAGGAAGATCACCACGAACATCCACACCTACCACTTCTGCACGA
>NZ_JAWOTE010000049.1:0-14231 GCF_033338695.1 Vibrio sp. Vb1166
TCAGACGCGTTCGATAATGTGACTTTGAAGTTCGCTATCTCACCCTCATTAATGGTGCCAGCGTCTGAAATAGTCACATTCGGGCGGTCATCATCCGGATCAGGACCTGGACCACTGCCATCATCCACTATCGTTGCCGTACCGGTATCGCTGCCTTGTACTGCGTCAATGCCGGTTACCGTGACACTGAAATCTTCTGGGCCTTCGTACACCGCATCATCAATGGAAGCGATGCGCACATCAAACTCAGTTTGCCCTGCTGGCACCGTTACTACACCATCGTTTGGCACTGCAACCCAACCACTACCCGTGTTGTATTCTAAGGTGCCCAAATCACCGGCTTCGGTATCGCCGAGATTAAGACCCAACTCTACTTGCGTTTCCGCTTCAGACGCGTTCGATAAGGTGACTTTGAAGTTCGCCGTATCACCCTCATTAATGGTGCCAGCATCTGAAATAGTTACGCTTGGACGGTCATCATCCGGATCAGGGCCTGGACCACTGCCGTCATCCACTATCGTTGCCGTACCCGTATCGCTGCCTTGCACCGCCCCAATGCCAGTCACCGTCACACTGAAATCTTCTGGGCCTTCATAAACAGCATCATCAATGGCAGCGATGCGCACATCAAACTCGGTTTGCCCCGCTGGCACCGTTACTACGCCATCGTTTGGCACTGCAACCCAACCGGAGCCTGTGTTGTATTCCAAGGTACCTAAGTCACCGGCTTCGGTATCGCCCAAGTTCAGGCCTAGCTCGACTTGAACAGTGGACTCGGAGGCATTCGACAACGTCACTTTGAAGTTGGCTGTCTCACCCTCATTGATGGTGCCAGCATCTGAAATAGTCACGCTTGGACGGTCATCATCCGGATCAGGGCCCGGACCCGTGCCATCGTCCACTATCGTTGCCGTACCCGTATCACTGCCTTGTACTGCGCCAATGCCGGTTACTGTCACACTGAAATCTTCAGGGCCTTCATAAACGGCGTCATCAATGGAAGCAATGCGCACATCAAATTCGGTTTGCCCAGCTGGCACCGTTACCACGCCATCGTTTGGCACTGCAACCCAACCGGAGCCTGTGTTGTATTCTAAGGTGCCCAAATCTCCAACTTCGGTATCGCCAAGATTAAGACCCAGTTCCACCTGCGTTTCCGCTTCAGACGCGTTCGATAAGGTGACTTTGAAGTTCGCCGTATCCCCCTCATTGATGGTGCCAGCATCCGTAATAGTCACGCTTGGACGATCATCATCCGGATCGGGACCCGGGCCACTGCCGTCATCCACAATCGTCGCCGTACCTGTATCGCTGCCTTGCACTGCGCCAATGCCAGTCACCGTGACACTGAAATCTTCAGGGCCTTCATAAACGGCGTCATCAATAGAAGCAATGCGCACATCAAACTCAGTTTGCCCCGCTGGCACCGTTACTACACCATCGTTTGGTACTGCAACCCAACCGCTTCCGGTGTTGTATTCTAAGGTGCCTAAGTCTCCAACTTCGGTGTCACCTAAGTTCAGGCCTAGCTCGACTTGAACAGTGGACTCAGAGGCGTTCGACAGCGTCACTTTGAAGTTGGCTGTATCCCCCTCATTGATGGTGCCAGCGTCGGTAATAGTCACATTCGGGCGGTCATCATCCGGATCAGGACCTGGACCACTGCCGTCATCCACTATCGTCGCCGTACCCGTATCGCTGCCTTGCACTGCACCAATGCCAGTCACCGTCACACTAAAATCTTCAGGGCCTTCATAAACAGCATCATCAATGGCAGCGATGCGCACATCAAACTCAGTTTGCCCTGCCGGCACCGTCACCACGCCATCGTTTGGCACTGTCACCCAACCGGAGCCTGTGTTGTATTCTAAGGTGCCTAAGTCTCCAACTTCGGTGTCACCTAAGTTCAGGCCTAGCTCGACTTGAACAGTGGACTCAGAGGCGTTCGACAACGTCACTTTGAAGTTGGCTGTATCCCCCTCATTGATGGTGCCAGCGTCGGTAATAGTCACGCTTGGACGGTCATCATCCGGATCAGGGCCCGGACCACTGCCGTCATCCACAATCGTCGCCGTACCGGTATCGCTACCTTGCACTGCACCAATGCCAGTCACCGTCACACTGAAATCTTCAGGGCCTTCATAAACAGCGTCATCAACAGAAGCAATGCGCACATCAAACTCGGTTTGCCCCGCTGGCACCGTGACTACGCCATCGTTTGGCACTATCACCCAGCCACTTCCGGTGTTGTATTCTAAGGTACCTAAGTCTCCAACTTCGGTGTCACCTAAGTTCAGGCCTAGCTCGACTTGAACAGTGGACTCGGAGGCATTCGACAGCGTCACTTTGAAGTTCGCTGTCTCACCCTCATTGATGGTGCCAGCATCTGAGATAGTCACGCTTGGACGGTCATCATCCGGATCAGGGCCCGGACCACTGCCGTCGTCCACGATCGTCGCCGTCCCCGTATCGCTGCCTTGCACTGCACCAATGCCAGTCACTGTCACACTGAAATCTTCAGGACCTTCATAAACGGCGTCATCAATGGAAGCGATACGCACATCAAACTCAGTTTGCCCCGCTGGCACGGTCACCACACCATCGTTTGGCACTGCAACCCAACCGCTTCCGGTGTTGTATTCCAAGGTACCTAAGTCACCGGCTTCGGTATCGCCGAGATTAAGACCCAGCTCCACTTGCGTTTCCGCTTCAGACGCGTTCGATAAAGTGACTTTGAAGTTCGCAGTATCCCCCTCATTGATGGTGCCAGCATCCGTAATAGTCACGCTTGGACGGTCATCATCCGGATCGGGACCCGGGCCACTGCCGTCATCCACTATCGTTGCCGTCCCCGTATCGCTGCCTTGTACTGCGCCAATGCCGGTTACCGTGACACTGAAATCTTCTGGGCCTTCGTACACCGCATCATCAATGGAAGCGATGCGCACATCAAACTCAGTTTGCCCTGCTGGCACCGTGACTACGCCATCGTTTGGCACTGTCACCCAACCGCTTCCCGTGTTGTATTCTAAGGTACCTAAGTCACCGACTTCGGTATCGCCTAAGTTCAGGCCTAGCTCGACTTGAACAGCGGACTCGGAGGCATTCGACAGCGTCACTTTGAAGTTCGCTGTGTCACCCTCATTGATGGTGCCAGCATCTGAAATAGTCACATTCGGGCGGTCATCATCCGGATCGGGGCCTGGCCCAGTGCCATCGTCCACGATCGTCGCCGTCCCCGTATCGCTGCCTTGTACTGCGCCAATGCCGGTTACTGTCACACTGAAATCTTCAGGGCCTTCGTAAACGGCGTCATCAACAGAAGCGATGCGCACATCAAACTCAGTTTGCCCTGCTGGCACCGTTACTACGCCATCGTTTGGCACTGCAACCCAACCACTTCCCGTGTTGTATTCTAGGGTGCCTAAGTCTCCAACTTCGGTGTCACCTAAGTTCAGGCCTAGCTCGACTTGAACAGTGGACTCGGAGGCATTCGACAGCGTCACTTTGAAGTTCGCTGTCTCACCCTCATTGATGGTGCCAGCATCTGAGATAGTCACGCTTGGACGGTCATCATCCGGATCAGGGCCCGGACCACTGCCGTCGTCCACGATCGTCGCCGTCCCCGTATCGCTGCCTTGCACTGCACCAATGCCAGTCACTGTCACACTGAAATCTTCAGGACCTTCATAAACGGCGTCATCAATGGAAGCGATACGCACATCAAACTCAGTTTGCCCCGCTGGCACCGTTACTACGCCATCGTTTGGCACTGCAACCCAACCGGAGCCTGTGTTGTATTCTAAGGTGCCTAAGTCTCCAACTTCGGTGTCACCTAAGTTCAGGCCTAGCTCGACTTGAACAGTGGACTCGGAGGCATTCGACAGCGTCACTTTGAAGTTCGCTGTCTCACCCTCATTAACCGTACCTGCATCACTCATCGTTACCGCTGGGCGATCATCATCAGGATTTGAGCCAGGTCCACTACCATCATCTAAAATAGTGGCAGTCCCAGTAACAGGTGTGCTTTGTTCTTCTGTCGTGCCAGAGAGCGTAAACGTTTCTGGGCCTTCAAATACAGAGTCGTCAATAGAGTCTATAGAGACCGTAAAGTCACTTTCACCCGGTGGGATCGAAATGGTAAAGGTTCCGCTTTCACCGACTGAAACTTCTTCTGTTGTACCATCAGAAAATGTTATGAGGACACGCTCATTGACGTAGTCACTCCCGTTCTCGTCAGCTGAGCCGCCTGTTGCGGTTCCATCAAGGAGAGAAAGAATGACATCAGTGTTGTCTTCAGTTGTTTGACTTAGAGTAATATCGAATACAACTTGGTCACCTTCGTTGATAGTCGGACTAGATATTTCTTGAACTAAGATAGTCGGTGGTACAGGGCCATTAATTACTCTGAAAAGATCCAACAAAGATAGTGCTTGAGTTGTAGATAGTCCGATTCCATCAATACCGACGGTCTCAAAATTCGTACTAGCCAACAATTCAGCGCCAGTACGATCTATTGCACCAGTATTTTGGGGGCTAGAACCACTTTCCTCACCTGCAGCTGGCTCAAAATCCTCACCAAGAGCAGTAGGGTCTTCTCCACTAGCGATAGCCTCGATTAGCGCAGTGACATCATCAGTAACGTTAATTGAACTACCTTGCGGTGTTACCTGTTGTACAATTAATTCTGATGTATCAGAAACTTCCTCAATAATTAATTCACCAGGCTGAGGTAGCTGACCACTTTCAAGACTTCTCAGGTTCCCATCAAGCCCTATAACCACGACATTGCTCATCAATGAACTTAACGCTACTCGATCCATGCTCTTCATCCTTGTATTAGTTTAATTAAAGGCTTGTTACTGCACTAAACACGTCTATAGTTTAGACAAAATATGAATTTTTCGTTTTATTCCAAGAGGATTTAGTTTTTTGAGAGTAATAAGGAAAATAACCGAAGAATTTGCCTTCATTTAAACCAGTTTCCGCTATGCTCTTAAGATAAAAAGGTTTTCTACGAAAAAATCGACCACTTACCAAGCAAGCTTTGCCTCGTATGCTAGAGTTTAGAGAGTAAGATTGTTGTTTTTTATTGAATTAAACATTTAAACATCAACAAGTTGATAATACGCACTAAGAAAATTCATTGTTTGTAACTTCTCGTCTCAAATATGAAACAGAATAAGAGCGACATGATTTTAGGAGAACTAACGTGAGATGGAATCGAGTACATATAGCCTGCTGTTGCTTAATAGTGTCTTCACCAGTTTTCGGTCAAACTCTAGAGCAAGCGGTTGCACAGACGCTACAAAATAACCCCGATATTAAGAGTGCATTTAACGAGTTTATGAGCCAGAAGTACATAAATGAAGCTTCATCAGGTGCTTACCTCCCCTCTGTTGATCTAGATGCTGGAATTGGATATGAAGGATTAGACCCGTCAGATGAAGTTGGTCGAGGAGACACGGATTACACTCGAAAGGAAGCTTCAGTGACACTGACCCAACTAATATGGGATGGTAGCGCTACATTAAATGATATTGATCGAACCGCAGCTGATGCTGAATCTGTTAGATTTCAACTCTTAGCAGATGCTTCAGATAAGGCACTTGAAGTGACTAAAGTGTACTTGGACGCTGTTAAAGCGTATGAAGTCCTAAAGCTTTCAGAAAACAACCTTGCTGTTCATAAAGATATTTACGATGACATTAAAAAACGAGTCAACTCGGGTATCGGCTCTACTGCTGACTTGACGCAGGTAGAAGCACGTTTGGCAAAAGCACACGGAAACTTAGCTGCTGCTCAAAATAACCTGTATGACTCTCACACGATGTTCACTCGTTTAGTCGGTCAAACACCACAAGGGTTAATCTTTCCGAGAGCGGACCAAAACTTTATCCCGTACACGGTTGATGAAGCGGTAGGCTTGGCATTTGAACTTCATCCCGTTATTCAAGTGGCGCTCGCAGACGTAGACTCGGCTAAGTTTCAATACAAACAGTCTAAAGGTGTTAATTACCCAACCATTTCAATTGAAGCTTCGCAAACATGGCGTGACGACGCTGATGGTTTAAAAGGTCGAAGTGATGAGACACTTGCCATGCTGCGTCTACGCTACAACCTATTCAATGGTGGCAGTGATGCAGCGAACTCAGAAAACTTTGCCTACCAGCTAAATAAAGCAAAAGACTTGCGTGAAGGTGCCTATCGCAATGTTGAAGAAGGGTTAAGGCTTTCTTGGAGTGCGCTTGATTTAACATTACAACAAAAAGAGTTTCTATCAGATCATGTAGACTCTGCGTCTGAAACCGTAATTGCTTACGAGAAGCAATATCGCATCGGTAAACGAACACTGCTTGATCTATTGAACACTGAAAACGAGCTCTTTGAGGCGCGTAAAGACTACTTAGATTCTAAATACGCAGAGCAGTACGCCAAATATCGAGTGATGAACGCAACTGGGCAACTGTTGAGTGCATTAAGGGTTGAAATGCCTAAAGAATGGCTAGAAGAAGTGGAGTATTAATTATGAAACACATAGCTTTTATTACACTCTCATTAATGCTCTCCGCATGCAGTTCATCAGATCGTGGTGATGAATATGATTACATAGATACCCCAATTGCCGATCAGTGGGCTGATCATATAGATGATGACTCTGACGGAGTCATTAACGAGCGAGATTTGTGCCCGGGTACACCTTTGGGTGCCGAAATAGACAACGACGGTTGCGGTTCGTACGTTGACTCCTCACAAGAAATGCAAATTCGAGTACTATTTGCGAACGATTCCGATGTGATCAACCCTATCTTTACGCAACAAATTCTTGAACTATCCGACTTTTTGAAAGAGTACCCGAACACGTCTATAGAGATTCAAGGTTATGCTAGTCGCACTGGTACTGCAGAACATAATCTTGACTTATCTAAGCGCCGCGCTGAAAACGTTAGAAAAGAGCTCATGAAGAACGGCATTAGTGGAGATAGAGTTACCATTGTCGGCTATGGAGACACAGTACTTGCGACACAAGGTACAGACCAAGTTAGTCACGCATTGAACCGTCGAGTAACCGCAACAGTGATTGGCCACAAGGGTGAAGTGAAGAAAGAATGGACCGTTTTCACAACACTTCCAAAAAGCTAGCACAACAATAAACAGACCGTAAAAATAAAAGGTCTAGCAAATTGCTAGACCTTTTTGATTTTAAATTTGACTACAGTTTAGCGCTACTACATGTCTTTGTACTGAGCTTCTAAACTCGCAATTAAGCTTTGAGTCACATCATCAACACTTGCACCGTCAAAATGGATGTCCAATGTCGAGCTCCCTTTTGTAATACTCAGGTTTGCCTCAGATCCCCCGTCTGGTGCCACTTCTACATGATACTCTCCGACATCACCAGTATGATCACCTGATTGAAGATCATTAAGAAGCTCTCCAATTTCATCTTTAGATAAGTCGTCAAACAGATCTGAGAAGTCTAGAGCGTCTTCATTTTTATTGAAGTCAGTGACAGTATCAACATCGTTAGTGACTTCACTCCACTTAAAGATGTCGGCCCCTTCTGACCCTGTTAAAGTATCACTACCTAAACCACCAATCAGAATATCATCCCCTTCACCGCCAACGAGTATGTCGTTGCCACCATGACCAAATAGTAAGTCATCACCAGCGCCGCCATATAAATTATCCGATTTATCTCCTTGGTGAGTTTGGTTGAATTCTTCCAAGTTATTTCTAACGTACTCATGTATATCTTCGCCGTCAACGGTAGACACATCCTGACCCGTTTGCTGCGCCACATGTGATTGAATCGCACTTAAGCCTTGTTCATTACCACCAAACTCAATTAAGTCACCTAACAAGATATCGTTACCTTCACCTCCTTGAATAGTGTCTGAACCTTGTTTGAGAGGTACATCTTGACCCAATATCGTTTCAGCAAGCTTAGTAACATCAATATCTGACTCTACCACACCATCAGTGTCATACTGCTTGAGTGTATGTTCATCAACGCCACTCCCAAGACCTATCGCTTCTATAGAGGACAATGCCGCTAGTACTTGATACATGTGTTGAGCTTGTGTCGAGCTATTCCCTTCATCGTAATAACGGATAGAGCCATAATATCTGTCGATATCGCCAAGGATTCTTCCTGTTAGCGGTGAATAAACCTTACCGTAACTATCTATAACGACATCACCTTTGTAGGTAACTGTTTGTCCGTATGAGTAATTGTTTTTACTCGCAATATCTTGCAGGGTAACAAGCTTGCCAGAATTATCGACGTCCAAAATCACTTTCGAGAATTCACTCGGTGCTACACCATAGAGGTATGTTGCTCTATTTGGTTGACCATCCGTAACAAAGTACGTGATATTTTGGCCATTAGGGTTAGGTTGACTGCTGAACCATTCAACGGCCGACTGTAAGCCCGCCTCATAGTTTGTGCCGCCAGAACCCTCATCATCAATTACACGATTCAACTCTTCTACAAACTCTTTTCTTGCTGTAAGAGAACTCAAGTCAACAGAAATCACCGCTGATGCACTTGAAGCAAATTCACTAAGGTGAATATTCACTGTCCCTGGCTTCTCTCCTTGATTTACCGCACTTAACAGCTCATCAAACACATCTAGCACTTCTTGCTTCGCAGTTCCTACCCAGTTACCCATGCTCCCTGAAGTGTCCAGAACAAATGCGATGTTGTAGTCCTGACCTGCAATGATCTCCAATCCTTGAACATCACCAACAATAATATCGTGATCGTCACTACCCGTTATCTGATCATTCCCATGCGATCCCGACTCCAACACATAGTCACGAGCTGTAAGCTCAACGGATTCAGTTGTTGAAGCTGCGTCATTATTTGATCCTTCAACAGACGTAGCAGTAACGCTTAGCGGGAACTCTAAGCTGCCTTCATAATCGAATGGCACTCTGATATCCAGGGAAAGCTTACCATCTGTACCAAGAGTGACAGGGTAATCTCCATTTGAATCTTGCTTAATTGCGACCCCATCAACATACACGTCAACACCGTCTGGTAGATCTTGTACAAGAGCAGTCTGCGCTAAATCCTCACTTCCATCGACATCAACTAGATCAACATCCACATCGACCGAAATCCAGCGATCTTGAAGCACTTCATAAGTGCCATCAGGTTTCAAATCAACAATTTTGTCTGCAAAAACAACGCGTTCAATTTCATATAAATGATCACCTCGGTCATCACTACCTGTATGATCGTTTACCGAATCGATAGAACGACTATCTAATAAAATCCAATATGGAACTTTACCTCCATGATCGTCTTTGAAGGTCATTTTGTAGTCATCAAAGTTCCCTGTTAAGTAGACTGTATCTTTACCATCATGCAGAGTAAGACTGGTCGCGTCATCACCATAAAACGTATCATTGTTACCACCGCCAACAAATACGTCATCGCCACCGCCACCATAGAATACATCGTTGAAATCTGTCCCAACAAACAAGCTGTCGGTGTCACTTAAGTCAGTATTGACTCCCAACACAACACCAGCGTGTGTATTAATTTTAGGTACTGCATTATCCAACCCAAGGTTGGCTGCGACAGCCTCATTTTCGGTATTGGTATTATTTATTGCCGATGTAGCTAAGTGATGGTTTGGATCAATAGCATCTCGTTTAACTAAGTCGCCAACATTGATCGTGATCGTAGGTGCATCTGCGATAGCAACAACATTGATATCAAGTGTATTTGTTACGCCAGTATTTGTGGTATAGCTAATTAATGGAACGTCACCTGACCAATGCTCAGCAGGTTCAAATATGTAACTACCATCTCGGTTTACTAGTAACGTACCACTAGTCAAAGAAACACTTTCGCCTACCTCGTAATCAGCACCATCGATAGTAAGATGATCTACCATCAGAATATTGTCGCCGTCAGAGTCATTAAGCAATACATTCCCTTGTAGAGTATTGTCTTCTATGGTTTCGCCCAAATCACTTTCCGTTTCCGTAGGTAAGTTCTCATGTACTACAACATTGATCGCCAAGTTAGATTCTGCTGAATCACCATTCGAGCTTTCTGTACTCGTTGCAGTCAAATTGATAGTGAAGTCATCATGGGAGCCCGCAGGTGGAGTCACAGTAAGTGCATCTAATGCCCAACTTGTCACGTCCAGTTCTTCATCAATAGTTGCGACAGTAATAGAACTATTTCCATCTGAAAGGATCGCACCTACAGGTAAGCCAGTTAGCGTGACTTTAAGTGATTCAGAGCCATCTGTATCATTTAAGCTTGCTTTAATTTCAGAGAGCGGTATCGCTGTATCTTGTAACCCTTCGTTCAGCTGGTATGTTTCGTAAAACGCAACACCATTAACTTCTTGTAGTTCAGACGTTCTGATATCAGTTGCTTCTAGTGCACTTTCATCACTAACTACGTAAAGACTACTATTGCTCAGGTTGACAGGCGCTTGTCCATTAATGGATACATCCACATTAAAGTTACCCGGACCACTTTGGTTATGGTGATAAATTTCAATTGGATAAAAGCCAGATACCGAAGGGGTAAAGCTAGCTCCCTTAATATCACCACTGTCGCTCCCCCAACGAGCTTGATCAAGTAACGTACCACCCAACTTGATTGCAAGGCTATCATCGGCTTGACCGACAAAGTCGTAACTCGAGCCAGCTTCGAGATAAACAAGAGATGTGACTAGAACGGCCTCATTTGCCAAGGTTGCATGAGTCCCTAAATCTTCCACATTTGCCCAACTCAATCGAGTACCATCGGCTTCATTAAGAGCGTTGATCGCTGAGATTAGAGTCTCTCCATTGACCCCCATACCATCACTAGAACCAACTTGAACATTACTCCATGTCGTAACGTTAAACTCTTGTTGAGGCAATGAGTTTAATGGCGTCACTGCAATTAAGTTCGGTTTGTCAGCTACAGGGTTCACGTCTATTGTCAGTGTCGACTCTTGACCAGAGCTCTGCCCATCTGTCGGTTTAAAACCAATTTGAGCGTAACTAGATTCCTGATCTCCGACTTGATTTCCGCCGAAGCTGTCACTGCCTGATTCATTTAATTCAGGTACAAAACGAACACCGTTTTCCTCAAAAAGCGATTTATCGAGGACTTGATCGATTTGTACAGACTGCCAATCGCCTTGCGAATCTCTGTACTCTAATGAGCCATCGCTAGGAAGCGTTGTAATTTGGACGGATAGATCTGATACATCAGAGTCCACATCGCTAATACCGAATGATGACCAATCAAGCATCACTTGAGTATCTTCATTCATCTCAACCACTGAAGGCGAAGATTCAGGAGCATCATTCACATTTACCAGAGAAACATTTACCTCGGCAGTATCAATCCCGCCAGTTCCATCGATAACCTCAACCTGAAGCGTATAATCACCCAAGTCAACATCATCGATTGTCTTGTTCAATGAAATCTCTCCACTTGTCGGGTCGATATCAAAAATACCATTAGTGCTCGAGCCATCTGCAAAACGGTATACAAGCACGTCATTATCGTGATCTTCAGCAACGACCGTGCCGATAACGGCCCCAATCACCGTGTTTTCGTTAACTGACCCGAAGTCGTAAACATCATCATTTGGTTTGTCACCAGCACTATCGCCGCCAGAAATAAACTCTGGAGCGTGCTGAGCATCTATAATAGAGACTGTTGCTTCATTCGAGTCACTTGCAAGCGTCGAATCTGCACCAACCGTATCAATTAGAGTCACGGTTAGGTTTTCAAGATCTTCGTAAATACCATCATCGAGAGTTTTTATATCAATCGGCGCCAACGTTTTACCCGCTGGAATCGTGACTGTGTACGTACTTGGAGCAATATAATCTTTGTCATCAACATTCCCTCCGATTGTGAATGTTACCAGTACATCTTCATCTGCTTTTTGGTCAATGTTGACGATAAATTTTGCATCACTACCTTCATCAACTGAGGATTGATCTGAGCTAATAGTCACTTTCGGTGCACTTTGGGCATCAACGATCACAACACTTGCGCTGTTATTTGAAGCAATGCTCGCATCAGCGCCATCAACCTCTTTAATGGTTACTGTGAAAGATTCTGCGCCCTCATAAATACCATCGGTGACCGTCAGTAAGTCAAGAGCAGCTGAAGATTGACCCGCAGGAACTTCAACACTCAGAACGCCAACAAAATCTTTTCCATCTTGGGCCACGCCACTATATTCGACATGAACCGTAACACTCTCATCTGCAACTTTATCAAGTGTCAGCGTAAAGCCTGCCGTTTCACCTTCATTTACGCTATTTTGATCGGCACTAATACTAACTAAAGGTGCAGGATCAGAATCCACAATATTTGCGTTACCAGTTGCAATACCATTACTGGTGACACTACCGATTTCCGTAACCGTAAGACCAAAGCTCTCATCACCTTCATGGACATTATCTAGTTTGGTCGGGACTGCGACTTTAATTTCAGCGACACCTGGAGGTATAGTAACGTCTCCATTAGGCGCTATATCTAATGTTTGAGTTTGACCATGAGTATCCACATAGGTCACTACCATAGTGCCTAGATCAACATCTTCCGCAGTATAGCTATCATTTGTTGTTGACTTCAGATTGACGACAACGGCCTCTTGAACAGGGTTAGAGAGTAAAACGGTAAATATTGCGTCAGTTCCTTCAATGACATCGCCGGCATCTACTACGCTAAGTTTTGTACTGTCATTATCAAGAACTGTTGCCGTCCCCGTTTCACCGCCGATCTCAAGAACGATCGTTTCGCTGCTTTCCACAACCAAGTCATCAATAGTCGGAATCGATATTTCGAAGCTACTTATACCTGCAGGAACAATCAAGTAACCACCTAAGAAAACAACACCATTTGTATAGGTTGCATTTGATAGATTTACGTCATTCTTATCAACTGAAGAACCTTGAGCAAGCATATCAACTTGGTACTTAACGGCAGTGCTAGTGGTTTCATTTAGAACAACCGAGAACGTGACATTGTCACCCTCAGTCACGCTATCACCGACCACAGACAGGCTTGGCCCATTTTCAGCAATATTACCATCTAGCATTTCATTAACGATATTGACTGTAGATGGATCGCTAACGCCATTTTCAGAGTCGACTGCCACATATCCAAAGCTGTCTTCGGCAGGTACACCTTCTACATAACGTAACTCCCAGTTCCCTTCATTTTTCGTAGAAAAATCTAACTGAGTAATGACCGAACCTTCAGGAAGAGCTAGATCTTTCCCATAACCAACGCTTGTTTCTTGGAATAGCATGAAGTTGCCTTCAGGCTTCAAAAACTCGAACGTTTGAGTCTGTTGGACATTATTTGAATCTAAGTATGTAACCGTAATAAGTGCTGCGTTGTCATCACCGTAATCAAACAATCCACCTAATCCATCTAAGCCAAGGTTTACGCTGCCCACAGGATTATTAGACAAATCGATCGTAATCGTTTCACCTTTCTCAATACCCTGCCCATCATTGTCAGCGATACCATTGCCGATGTGTGACACCTGGCGGTTGTACTGCGCAAGCTCACCGCTATCAGAAGAAATGGTGATAGAAGCTCCATTTGCTAAATGCTCAGTACGGGAGTGTGATGGACCTCCGTCCTCACTTAGCCCCCAATTATTGAAATCTGTTGTAGACTCGGAACTATTTAGTGTATCTGGGCGATCCTTGATACCTAATAAGAAACCCACATTATCAGCTTCATAGTAAAGGCTGTCTTTGTCATAAAGCGTATCGCTTACTTCTTTAATTTCGTGCAACTCACCATCACTATCTTTAAAGAACAACGTACCTGAGGTTGGCAGTTCAGTAATTCGGACATGTAGATCGTTGCCTTTTAAGTCGTCTTCAACATCCGCGATATGATCTTGAGAGTCACCGTGACCCAGAGGCTTCGTATCGGTATCAAACACAACGTGCGTAAGCTGATCATCGGCCACATGCGTAAAGTCTTCACTGTCAGGTTTGTCGTTTACTGGCGTGACATCGACGTTAACAATGGTGGATTCACTGACACCACCGGAGGTGACGATGTAGGTGAAGCTGTCTGCCCCGTGGAAGTTGTCGTTTGGCGTGTAAGTGACGCTGCCGTCCGGGTTGACCGAGACCGTGCCGTTAGCTGGACCGTTATTGCTATCGAGCGACACCACTTTGTCGTCGCCTTCGAACGTGTCGTTACCTAAAACCTTGATGAT
>NZ_JAWOTE010000050.1:0-14199 GCF_033338695.1 Vibrio sp. Vb1166
ATTATTGTTAGATATTTGATCCGCGAAACACTCAAGAGCCAATTTGCGATTTTTTTCGTACTTTTTTTGGTGTTTGTAAGCCAGAAATTCATAAGTGTTCTTGCTGATGCTTCTGATGGGGATATTCCTGCTGGATTGATTTTCTCGATTGTTGGTTTGAACATGCCAGCAATGGGTCTGTTAATGCTGCCTTTAAGTCTGTATATCGGCATATTGATCACATTTGGTCGTCTGTATGCAGAGAGCGAAATTGTCGTAATGAACGCGACAGGTATTGGTAATAAATTCTTGGTTCAAGCGGCCTTATACCTAGCGTTGATTACTTCAGCGGTGGCGGCTTTCAATGCGTTGTGGCTATCGCCGTGGTCTCAAGACCGCGTTGAGCAGCTTTATGAGCAGGTAGCGTCAGAAAACAGCGTTGACCTACTTAAAAAAGGTCAGTTCCAAGGTACACCAGACGGTTCATCGGTTGTGTTCATCGATGACATTAAAGACAATACCTTGAGCAACGTTTTTGTTGCGCAGATGCGCCCTCGAGATTCGGTGTTACCGAGTGTGATGTTCTCATCTTCTGGTGAAGTAAAAGAGCTTTCGGACGGTCGTCAGATCATCACTATGAAAGAAGGTACGCGTTATGAAGGTGTGCCTACTCGCGTTGAATATATGATCACGAAATTCGATGAATACGAAGGTGTTATCGGCCAACGTGAGGTCAAAAAGAAAGGGCGAGACTGGGAAGCATACCCAACGGTTGACTTGATAGGTCACCCAGATCCAGAGGCGCAAGCGGAGCTACAATGGCGAATTTCGTTATTTGTGTGTATTCCACTCTTAACAATGCTCGTTATTCCTTTGTCTGCGGTGAATCCGCGTCAGGGACGGTTTGCCAAAATGGGGCCTGCGATTCTGATCTATCTAGCGTATTTCTTGGCGATCAGTGCAACCAAATCTGCATTAGAAGATGGTGACATCCCGGCTGCTATTGGTATGTGGCCAATCAATGCGATGTTGCTGATTGTTGCTATCATGGCGAATATGATGGACAGCGTTGCTGCTAGACGAATAAAAGACAAATTCCGCAAGAAGAGGCTCGCGTAAGCTGTGTTCAAAATCTTAGACCTTTACATCGGTAGAACCATCATCTCTACCACTGCCTTGGTTTTAGCGACGTTTGTTGGCTTATCGGGCATCATCAAATATGTAGAACAGCTACGTAAAGTAGGGCGAGGTGTGTACGACCTCACTCATGCGTTGTACTTTGTGTTACTCAGTGTGCCGCGTGATATCGAAATGTTCTTTCCAATGGCGGCATTACTCGGTGCCCTGATCGGCTTAGGTATGTTGGCTTCAAGCTCTGAGCTGGTGGTGATGCAAGCTGCTGGTTTCTCTAAGCTGGATATCGGGTTATCGGTACTAAAAACGGCCGTCCCGCTCATGATTGTCGTTATGGCGTTAGGTCAATGGGGCGCTCCTGAGGCCCAGAAGATGGCCCGTGACTTACGTGCGTTTGCGATATCAGGTGGTAGCATTGTGTCTGTGCGCTCAGGTGTGTGGGCTCGTGATGCAAACGACTTTATCTTTATCGGTAAAGTCGAAGACGACAAACTTTATGCTTTAAATATGTGGCGTTTTGATGATGATAAGAATCTACAAAAAGTTATTTTCGCCGAAGAAGTCGACTACCAACAAGATAACAACTGGCTGATGCGTTACGTACAAATTACGGACATGGAAAATGAAAACGTAATTTCAAAGCAAGACATCGAACAGATGGAGTGGCACACCTCTTTGGCACCAGATAAGCTAGCTGTGGTGACCGTGAAGCCAGAAGAACTGTCACTGAGCGGTTTGTATGATTATGTGACTTACCTAAAAGCATCGGAACAAGATGCATCTCGCTATGAGTTGGCGTTTTGGCGTAAGTTGACTCAGCCGCTTTCAATTGCTGTGATGATGTTAATGGCGCTATCTTTTGTTTTCGGCCCACTCAGAAGCGTGACCATGGGGGCAAGGGTATTGTCGGGCGTGGTTGCCGGGTTTACTTTTTACATATCCAGTGAGTTCTTTGGCCCATTAAGCTTGGTGTATGGCATATCCCCAGTGTTTGGTGCTTTGGCCCCGAGTTTGGTGTTCTTAGCTATTGCGATTGCACTGCTACGAAGAAAGCTATAACTGAAGCATCATCGAATAAACCAAGTTTTACCGAACCAAATGTAAAAGGAAGGCATTACGCCTTCCTTTTTTGTGTTCCTAGACAAGTTAATTTGCCTTAGGTAATACAACAACCTCTGTTTTGGCCCAAATGTCGTGGAAACCACGTTTCTTCGGATCAATCGGTACAGTCAAATTTGCCAAGCCAAAGCCAGATGTCGAAATACGAATCAGAGCTTGAGTTACCGTAATTGGTGCTCCGTCTTTGGCATTGCGAACTCGAAGCTTCCAAGCGCGCATCCCAAGAGTTTGTCCTGCTCGCGTCCAGAAGAACACAAAGAAATATATCCACACACCCGCAAGGTAAAGTGTAAATAGAGGGCTCAATACAGGGTGCTTTCCGAGCATATCTGCGGCATCAGCGTACTCGCCATAGCTCAACAATCCTGCTGCATTTAGTGCAAACACAACGGCCATAACAATACCTGCGGCCATCATTTCAATTGCGATAATAATCAATGTGTCGTAAATCAACGCTGCAAGTCGACGAAAGAGACCAGCAGGTGGAAGAGTTGTAGACGTTGTCATTATTCCATCACTTACCTTAAAAATTGTGCGTCAGAATATAGATTCCCTCACCAAGAGAAAAGAGACCTAACGCACAGAGTCTTTAATTGTGTATAAACGAAGAGACTTTTCTGCCCTACGTTATCAGCACATGTCATGATACACGAGGCCGTGCAGCAATATGTTTCAACTGAATTCGACTCTCTTAACCATTGGCTCTTTGGTCTGTGACCAGATTAGATAGTTGAGAGAGTTGGTGTTTCTCATCTTCGGTATAATGTTGGCTTAATGAAAGCTCTAAAGCTTTTTCTGACAGCTTGATTGCTGGTGACAAAAATAACTTAGGGTGCATACTAGAGAGAGCTAGCAAGGCCTTTTGTAGGCGAATCTGTATTTGGAGTTGCGCTGCACCATCGTGTGCTATCGGCAAAAAGACATCATCAAACAAATCCTGGCAGCTCAATGCGGGCACAAATAGTCTAGGATATCGAGTTTTGGTAGGCGGCTCACAGAGTAGGTCTCCCCATAATGAAAGTGCTCGTACAGAACGCCCAAGAACGTCAATCGCGGTGCCATTATCATTTACAGCCGGAGATAGTGCTCGTGAGGCGATTTCCGCCATAACGACTAAACCAAAGCGAGGGTCCTGATCATATGAACGCTCCGTTCGAATCGTGAAGGCTGCCGTTACTTCGCTTTCGTCTGGCAACTCTCCACAAACCCAAGCCAATGGTTGACCTACGTACACAAAACTTCCCGGTTGTCGCTCAAGGTAGATGGTGCATTGGTTTGCTTCAGCAATACTATCGAGATGATGCATATCAACATGCTGTAAGTAGCCAATTTCTTGGCTCAAAATAGGTTTACTTCCTCTGGGTTTATGTTCTGGGTGGCTCCACGGGTGAGCACCTAGCCAACGCTCTTTGCCCCGTTTTCTAATAGCATCTAACAAGGCTTGCTCCACGTATGAAGTGGTTTCACTGACCCTTCCTAGTACGGAAAGGTGCTGAATCCAACGTAGCAGAGTGAGTATGATCATCACGATTACGGCGATAGTCACGATGAATAGATAAATTTGTGCTTGTTGATGATAGGCCCCAATACCTAGCGCGATAATTCCTACCAAACTAAATAGAAAAGAGCCAAGAAAGGTTGCTAAGGCATTTTGTGTTGTACTGTCCTCCATCAACAGTTTTGTCGCTCGTGGCGTTACCCCCGCACTAGCGGCACTGTATGCTGAGACCATAATATTGAGAGAGAATGTAGTCACTGCAAGCATGGAGGTTGCGAGGATATTTAATATGTTGTTCAACAAATCCTTGCTGACGTTGATGGCAGGGGGCAGAGTAATGAACTGGTTTAAAACAATCGACATTAAGGCGGTAGCAACAGCTAGTAATGCGTAGAGTGACGTCCGGACCCACAGTTTTCGTGTCATCTGTTTCAGTAACCACTGCCATTTTGACCCAGTCATTCTTTGCTCCTATTCAGTTCTCACTAGAAAGTCGATAGAAAATTCAGAAAGTTATTCTTGCTTAAGCATAGGTTAAATGCCCGTCTTTCTGCTTGATATTTCATGCATCACGAAAGTAAGAAAGCTGCTTGCTTCAAAGAATGGTGCTCTTGAGGTGTGAATTACCACGATTCTGTTACCTTAATTGATAGATGAATTAAAAGTATGTGATTGAAAAGAGGTAGCGCATGATTGTAATTACAGGTGCAAGTAGCGGCTTAGGGGCGGAACTAGCAAAGCGTTATGATGCGGAAGGCAAAGAGACGTATGTAATAGGAAGAAATACAGAAAAACTATCCGCACTAGCAAAACAACTCTCTCATAACGTCGGCTATCAAGCTTGCAACCTCTCATTACATCAAGGTGTGAAACAGCTCTTTGATGGGATGAAACAGCCGCCTGAAATGGTCATTCATAGTGCAGGAAGTGGTTATTTTGGCTTACTGGAAGAGCAGGAGCCGGAAGAGATTCAAAAGTTGATTGATAACAACCTGAATTCTGCGATTCATGTGTTAAGAGAGTTAGTAAAGCGTTACAAAGATCATCCAATAAAAGTGGTCATGATCATGTCCACAGCCGCGCAACAACCTAAAGCGCAAGAGTCTACGTATTGTGCAGTGAAATGGGCCGTCAAAGGATTAATTGAGTCGGTTCGTTTGGAGCTAAAAGGAAAACCTATGAAAATTATCGCGGTTTATCCTGGTGGAATGGATACGGAATTCTGGAAAACAAGCGGCAATACGATGGACACGAGTCACTTCATGCAAGCAGAAGATGCCGCAGAGATGCTCCATAATGCGTTGTCGAGCATTGGGAATGGTTATGTTTCTGATATTACAGTGAATAGAATTTAAAAAGAGTTTCGTATACTCACTTTCATCTGGAAGAGTAGTAGAAAATGGAGCGTACGTTTCTTATGAGTACAGCTTTGTCACACTTTGTGGCGAAATTATCAGCAAACGATAGTTATTTAAGGTATTTCTGCTTGCGCAGGTCAAAAGCTTACGTATAATGCCAACCATCAAAGGGCAATAGCCCAAAGATGCCGGTGTGGTGAAATTGGTATACACGACGGATTCAAAATCCGTTGCCTTCGGGCGTGGCGGTTCAAGTCCGCCCACCGGTACCATATTAGAAAGGTCGCTTTTATAGCGGCCTTTCGTCGTTTTAGGTGTTCGTAAATATCAAAAGAAAGTTAGCGTTGCCTTCGCGGTGGCGGCAGGAATGCCAGTCCAATCAACTCCGTCCACCGGTACCATATTTTAAGACAGAGCCTCGATGGAAGTCGGGGCTTTGTTGTATCTGGATCTTCAAAACAAAAAAAGCGCGAGGGGTATGCCTCGCGCAAACTACTACATGGTGATAGTAAGAACAGCCTATAGAGCTGTGAACAAGGTATTTTGAGTGTTCGGAGTCCAGTCTGCTTGGGACACGTGCGGTACATCAACTAGATAACGCAAACCTTGATAAGTGACCACATCACCTTGTTTATAGGAAACATTCTGAGTCCAGTTAGTGGCTGGGTCCGCATTTGTCCAGAGGCTAGAGGTTGGAGACGGTACCCAATCTTGTTGTGCAGTATGGTTTGTTACAGCCTGGTATACAGTACCTAGGTGTAAGACGTAATCGCCAGCGTCGTAGTTATGACCAACTTGCCAGTTCGGTGTGTAGTTATCCATTGTGTCGAAGTCATAACCCGCTTGTTTTGCTAACTGTATAAACTTAGCGAGCTTAGGTAGGTTTTGCGTTGCACCCATGCCACGCTTACCATCTTCAAATAGGAACTCGTGAGTTAATACGATAACTTTATCGGCGTGTAAAGGTGTACCACATGGGAACTCTTGAGCTTTGGAGTTGATCGGGTTAATCGTTGTTGGTGCACAAGTGTTTAACGCGGAATCCACATATCCAAGAAATGCTTCTGCTTCTGTAAGGCTGTTTGCTGGCATTTCAATGCCCCAATTTTCAGGTGCCCAGTCCACATCCCAACCGTGAGTTTGATAGCCGTTATTCGCTAGGATATTTTGAACCTCGATAGCTGCTTTTACACTGTTGGATGGGTTGGATGTATCGCATACATATCCTGGTTCCCAAGGTTTCAGGTCATCAGACGTGGCACATAACCCATCTGCTTTGAAGTCTCTCGTCACGCGCCAACCGTTGGTGTAGGGCAGTCTAGCAAACTCTGTTGCCTTGTAGTTCGGGTAGCTTGTAATGTTCGGCAAATACTTTGCTAACACAGATAAGTTTTCCGTAAACATTGAGGCATCGTAAACAGGGTCTTGATACGAGTTAAGCTGGTGGTCCCCGGTCGCATTACACTCCGCAGCACTGTTCGGTCCAAACTCATCAACGCAATTATGAACCATATGATCGTAACTATGGTTCGCGACAATATGACCAGTGTCTAATGCGAGCTTTAAGGCTTCTAGCGAACGGTCTTCATTCTCATCACCAATTCCATCTAAATGCCAAGCATTAAAGTAAAACGTCGCTTTGATATCTTCCTGGTTAAGTACTTGAATAACGTCAATAGATGCATTGATTGGTCCATCATCAAACGTTAGATAAATGGTGCCTTTAGAGTCGGTTTGAGCAAATGAGTGCTGTGATAGTGCGGCACTTACAAGCGCTGCAATAGCCAATTTATTAAATTTCATTCTCTATTCCTTTTAAGAAATTAATAACGACGTTGTCAGTAGTAAAATATTGATAATTTGAAACTTAATGTGATGTCTTAAATTATTTTATGACTTTTATCCTAGACCTAAATAATTACAAAAAAATAGGTGGTATTTTCTAAATTGGGATTGTGTTCACGAATAATGCAACCGGTTGCGCTTTTTTGTCTTGGTTATTTTTGCTACAGTTTTTACAGGTTGAAATTTACACAACGGGAGTAAGGCTATGAAAAAGATCCTTTTATGCTGTAGCGCAGGGATGTCAACCAGTATGCTTGTTAAGAAAATGGAGCAAGCTGCTGAAAGTAAAGGAATTGAGTGCAAGATTGATGCAATGTCAGTGAATGCGTTTGAAGATGTAATTAAAGAGTACGATGTTTGTCTTCTCGGGCCTCAAGTACGTTTTCAGCTAGAAGAGCTAAGAAAAACGGCGCAAGAGCATGGTAAAAACATTGATGCTATTTCTCCTCAGCATTATGGAATGATGAAGGGAGAAGAAGTACTAGAGCAAGCATTAGAATTAATTAACTAAACTATAGTTTTAAATTAAAAAGATAACTGTACATCAAATATAAATATTTGATGTGGGATTCTTTTGCCTAAAATAAGGATGGATTCTATGAAGCTTTATGACGCAATTATAGGCGCAGTCGAAAAGCATATAGCCCCTATAGCAGCTAAAGTGGGGAATCAGCCCCATGTTCGCGCAATGAGAGACGGTTTTATTGTCGCAATGCCGTTTATTATTGTCGGTAGTTTCATTTTGATTTTTGCATTCCCCCCATTTGCCGAAGATACAACCTTTACTTTTGGTCGAATTTGGCTCGATTTCGCCACTACACATTTTGATACCATAATGATGCCCTACAACATGTCGATGGGGATCATGACCATTTTTGTTTCGCTGGGCGTTGCTTATAGTTTAGCGAAGGCTTACAAGATGGATGGGATCACGAGTGCTGTATTGTCACTAATGTCTTTTTTACTCATTGCGGCCCCAGCTAAAGATGGCGCGTTGTCTATGTCTCACATGGGCGGAACCGGGATCTTCACCGCAGTGATGTGTGCATTTTTCTCGGTGGAGCTCTACCGTTTTATGAAAAAGCACAATATTACGATTCGCATGCCAGAGCAGGTGCCACCGGCGATTGCGCGATCATTTGAAGTATTGCTACCAGTCTTAGCGATATTCATTACCTTATATCCACTTAGCCTTTTCGTACAAAACCAGTACGACATGCTGATTCCAGATGCTGTTATGGCTATCTTTAAACCGCTAATTAGTGCGTCTAACTCATTGCCTGCCATTATTGGCGCTTTATTGCTTTGCCAGCTGCTTTGGTTTGCGGGTATTCATGGTGCTGCAATTGTTGTTGGACTGCTTTCTCCAATCTTTTTGACCAACATTGGTGCCAACATTGAAGCCTTTGTTGCAGGTGAACCGATTCCAAATGTATTTACTCAACCGTTCTGGGATTTTTACATCTTTATTGGCGGCTCTGGTGCAACACTTGCTCTTGTTATGCTGATGTCGTTTAGCCGTTCTGTTCACCTTAAGAGCATTGGTCGAATGAGTGCGGTGCCTGGCTTTTTCCAAATCAACGAACCAGTGATCTTCGGTAGCCCAGTTGTGATGAACCCGACCTTGTTTATCCCGTTCGTCTTCGCTCCAGTCATCAACGCTACGATTGCGTATTTTGCTGTGCATGTCGGCTTTGTGGGTATGGGTGTCGCTACAACACCTTGGACAACACCGGCACTGATAGGTGCTTCGTGGGGTAGCGGTTGGACCTTTGCGCCAGTATTGCTCGTCATTGGTTTATTAATTCTTGATCTAATCATCTACTTCCCATTCTTCAAAATGTTTGAGAAGCAAATGTTGGAGCAAGAACTACCAACGACGAAGGAAGCTAAAGGTGACACGCAGCCGTCAGGCGAAGGCGTTACTGCTTAACTGTGCTTAATGGGCCGCAATTACCGCGGCCCGATTTTCGGAGAGAAAATGATGGAACAAGAATTGGTTGTAATGGAGATCATTTGCAATGCTGGTGAAGCCAGAAGTTTAAGCTACGAGGCATTGCGTTTATCTCGAGAACAAGATTTTGAAGCGGCTGATGAGAAGCTCTCTCAAGCAAGAGAGTGCATTAATAAAGCCCACTTAATACAGACTCAGCTTATTGAAGAAGATCAGGGAGAAGGGAAAGTCCCGATGACGTTAGTGATGGTGCATGCTCAAGATCACCTAATGACTACGATTTTGGCTCAAGAGATGGCTGTAGAAATCGTCGCACTGAACAAAAAAATCTCGAACAAATAAAGGGGGATGAAAATGTCTAGAGAGGCGATCAAACTTGCCATTATTGGCGGTGGTAGTAGCTATACCCCGGAATTGGTTGAAGGGGTTATTAAGCGCTTAGAATATTTACCCGTTAAGAAGATTCATTTTGTGGACATTGAGTCAGGAGCTGAGAAGCTTGAGATCATCAAAGGATTGGCTCAGCGAATGGTCGATAAAGCCGGCGCAAAAATTGAGATAAAAGCCGGTTTCGATCGCCGTGCTGCGATAAAAGATGCGGATTTTGTGATGACGCAGTTTCGTGTTGGTGGCCTTGCTGCACGCGCTAACGATGAGCGAGTCCCAATCAAGTACGACGTCATCGGCCAAGAAACAACGGGCCCTGGTGGTTTTGCTAAAGCACTGCGAACCATTCCGGTCATTCTTGATATCTGTAAAGACATTGAAGAGTTGGCTCCAAACGCATGGATGCTCAATTTCACCAACCCAGCGGGTTTAGTTTCCGAAGCGGTCAGTAAGTACACCAAAGTAAAGAGTATTGGTTTATGCAATGTGCCCGTTTCAATGGAAATGATGATTGCAGAAATGATGGAGTGCGAGCCAAAAGAGCTACAACTTGAGTTTGCTGGGTTAAACCATCTCGTGTGGGTACACAAAGCATGGCTCAATGGGGAAGATATTACTCAAACGGTATTAGAGAAAGTCGGTGATGGTGCCAACTTCAGTATGAAGAATATCTGGGAAGAACCGTGGGATCCGGCATTTCTAAAAGCACTGGGGGCGATACCATGTCCTTATCATCGCTACTTCTATCAAACTGATGCCATGCTTGCTGAAGAGAAACAAAGTGCCGATGAAAAAGGCACTCGTGCTGAGCAGGTAATGGAAACAGAAAATGCGCTATTTAAGCTCTATCAAGATCCTACCCTCGATCATAAGCCGAAAGAGTTAGAGGAGCGGGGTGGTGCTTATTATTCTGATGCATCACTGAACCTAGTTGATTCAATTTATAACAATCGTAATAGTATTCATGTTGTTAACGTTTTAAATAATGGAGCGATCAACGGCCTACCTGACGATGCTGTGATTGAATGTAGTGCCGTGATTGGTAGCTGGGGGGCGAAACCTCTTGCGGTTGGCGAGTTGTCAAACAATATCAAAGGATTACTCCATCAAGTTAAAGCGTATGAGCAGCTAACAATAGAAGCTGCTGTCGAAGGTAATTATGACAAGGCGCTTATGGCATTAACCAATAACCCATTGGTGCCTGACATTGGCCGCGCCAAGTCAATCCTGGATGATATCCTAGCGGTGAACGCTCCGTATTTACCTCAATTTAAACTAACGACGTTGTAAGACTAAGGAAGGGCGCCGATGAAAGTCATTTTTAATGCTGATGATTTTGGTTTAACGAGAGGTGTAAATAGCGGCATCGTTAAAGCTCATCAGCAAGGTGTGGTTCATTCAACCACCATGATGGTGGGTATGGATGCTGAGCAACATGCCTTAGAACTAGCTCGCCATAATCCAGACTTGAAAATTGGCGTTCATCTTAGGTTTACAGCAGGTGTGCCTATAACGAAGCATCCTAACTTGACCAACGGCCGAGCGCACTTTATCAACTATGACGAACTTTGGAGTAAGCAGGACTTCGAAACTCAGGTCATTTATGATGAAGCAAAAGCTCAGGTGGAACATTTTTTATCGCTTGGGTTAGAGCTAAGCCACTTAGATAGCCATCATCACGCGCATACTCACCCTCAAATTTTGCCCGTTATTAAAGAAGTAGCGAATGAATACAGAGTGCCACTGCGGGGCACTGGCTTGTGTCAAGAATCGATGACAATCAGGTATATCTTTACTGATGAGTTTTATGATCAAAAAGTGAGCTTGGATGGCTTAATGGCACATCTATTGAGCTTAAAAGCTGACTATGACTTGGTTGAGGTGATGTGCCACCCGGCAGAGGCCGATCAGGCGCTTATCTTAAAGAGTGGCTATGCGCTTCAGCGAGAGCTAGAGTTACAAGTTCTTACCTCTCCCATTTTAAAAGAACAGTTAGCTCATCATGGCATAACTGTCACGGATTACTCTGAGCTTGTTTCTACCAATCAAATGGTCGGTGTATGATTAAAGGCTGCCAGCTTCGCCCCCTATAGCACCTTACGAATTGCTGGCAGCCGTTCTACACAAACGAATATTTAATAACAATTGCAGTTGGACCCAATAGCATTATGGCAAGGATTAAAGATGTAGCCGAACTCGCCGGTGTAAATCGCTCTACCGTTTCTCGAATTATTAATGGAGAGGGGAAATTTCGCGAGGAAACTCGAAAAAAAGTAGAGCAAGCTATGGCGCAATTGAATTATCGTCCTAGTGCAATTGCTCGTTCACTCGCAACCTCATCCAGTAATATGGTTGGGTTATTGGTGACTTACTATACGGGGGGCTTCTTTGGCGAGATGATGGAGCAGGTTCAGACCGAGCTGGATATTCATAAGAAGTTTTTGATTACAGCTCAAGGCCATCATTCTGCACAAGGTGAAAAAGAGGCAATTCAGCGTTTTAATGATTTACGTTGTGACGGCTATGTACTTCATAGTCGTTATTTGTCAGATGATGACTTACGTGAACTAGCTAAACAGCCAACACCTTTCGTTCTTCTGGATCGCTACGTGGAAGGAATAGAAGAGCGTTGTGTTACCTTTAACCATCATCATGCAAGCCGTATTGCCGTTGAGCACCTTTTAGCTGGTGGTCATCGAAAGATTGCTTGTATTGCCGGTCCATCCCAACGTCATAACAGTGTATTGAGAAAGCTTGGGTATATTGATGCAATGAAGGATGCTGGTATAGATATTGATGAAAGCTGGTGTGAAGAAGGGAATTATGGTCGGCAAAGTGGTTATGATGCAATGGCTGCAATTTTACAACGACACCCTGATGTGACGGCTGTCTTTTCGTGCAGTGAAGAAATGACGGTTGGCGTAATGCAGTACTTACACGAGCACAGTATTTCTGTACCAGAGCAAATCTCATTAACTAGCTTTGACAGTGTTGATCTTTGTGAAAGTCTTTACCCTACAGTATCAGCAGTGCACTTTCCTATCAGTGACATGGCCCGTGTAGCGGTACAAACGTTAATGGGGCTAGTCAAAGATCAAGAAGTAATAGACAAGCCAGTGTTCGAGGCCAAGCTTAAAATACGCAAAGCAGATCGCTCCTTAAAGTAGCTTACTTCTATCTAATTAAGTGAGTCGCTTAGAAATAACGGTTTGATGTTTTGATAGTTACTGATGAATTTATTCACAAAATTTACTAGTATTCTAACTCTCTTAAGAAATATAAATCAGTAGTGAATAAGTGGCAGCCATTAAACTAACGGTCGATCGTATTCAACCCGGATTACATATCCGTCTTCCGCTAAAGTGGAACGATCACCCCTTTCTACTCAATAGCTTTAAGATTAAAGACCAAGAGCAAGTCGAGATGATCCGCCACCTCGGCGTAAAGTTCGTTTACTTTAATCCAGAGCAAAGCGATGCCGTTCCACTCCCTGTTGATCAAAGACAAGCTGACAGAGTAACAAATGAAGCGTCGTTAGATCATGAAACTCAAAAAATGTGGCAAGAAAAACAGAACCGCATAGAAAAGTTAAGTGCATACCGTCGACGCGTGATTCAGTGTGAAAAAGAGTTTGAGCGCTCTCTGGCACGTATGCGTTCAGTCATGACTAAAATCCGTAACCGTCCGACAGCAGCAGTTGATGAAGCAAAGCTTCTTATTGAAGATATCGTCGAGAAGTTAATGTGCGATGATAATGTTACGTTACATCTGATGAACGGAAAAAATGAGTTTGAAGATATTTATTTCCACTCATTGAACGTGGCTGTTATCTCGATGATGATTGGCCGTGCTAAAGGGTACTCAGCAGCACAGTTGAAAGAGCTTTCCTTCTCCGCACTATTCCATGATATCGGGAAAATAAAAATCCCGACTGCAATATTAAGAAAGCAACTACCTCTAACAGAGCCAGAAACCAACTACTTAAAGTTGCACACTAAATATGGCGTCGATCTTGCGAGTCAAATCGAGGCTTTTCCCGAAGTCGCGAGAATTGTGATCGCGCAGCACCATGAGCTAAGAGATGGGTCTGGTTATCCTAAAGGCCTGAAAGGAGATGAGATCAACGAGTTTGCTCAAATTATTGCTGTAGCCAATGCGTTTGATAACTTGTGTCATACACCGATAGTCTCAGATCAAAAGATTCCTTATACCGCACTCTCTCATTTATATAAGAACTGTAAACACCTATATAAAGAAGAGAACCTGAACATCCTAATTAAGTTTATGGGCGTGTTTCCTCCGGGTACCGTAGTTCAGCTTTCTAATAATATGGTCGGCCTGGTTATCTCAGTGAATGCATCGCATCTATTATTCCCGAATGTCTTGGTTTACGATCCATCAGTACCAAGGACGCAAGCGCCAATCATTGATCTTGCCTCAAAAGATATAAAGATAGTTAACGCGATTCATCCGTCAAAATTACCGGATAAAGTAAAAGAGTATCTAAATCCGCGTTCGCGTATTTCTTATTTCTTTGATAGTGATGAGTAGTTATCCACAGCTTTTTGTGGGTAAATTGTATAAATCCTGAGTGTTATTTCTGGGTAATTTTAGGGTTGGATGGAAAGTATCCATTTGGCATGTTTTTTTAGAAAAAATGCATTTTTAGTATTGCCAAAGAAAATCTTCTCCCTATAATGCGCATCCATCGACACGGCAGACGCCACAAGGCTTTAGCAGGGTCGAAGAGGTAAAAAGCTTCTACAAAAAATTAGTTTAAAAAAGTGTTTGACACTAACAACTAAATCGCTAGAATGCACCTCCGCTTTGAGAGAAAAACTTCTCGCAAAGCAAGCTCTTTAACAATATAGACCTATCAATCTGTGTGGGCACTCGTTGATGATAATCCAATTAGATATTTCTTT
>NZ_JAWOTE010000051.1:0-14193 GCF_033338695.1 Vibrio sp. Vb1166
TTAATGACTGCTATTACAATCAGTGATCAAGAGTATCGTGACTTTAGCCGTTTTCTAGAATCGCAATGTGGCATCGTGTTAGGTGATAGCAAGCAATACCTCGTGCGTAGCCGACTGAGTCCTTTAGTGACGAAGTTTAAGCTCGCATCGTTATCAGATTTGCTACGTGATGTTGTTACAGGGCGTAATCGAGAATTACGAGTCGCCGCTGTGGATGCGATGACGACTAACGAAACCTTGTGGTTTCGAGATACTTATCCGTTCACGGTTTTAGCTGACAAATTATTGCCAGAAGTAGCGGCAAGTAAGCGCCCAATTAAGATCTGGTCTGCTGCCAGTTCATCGGGCCAAGAACCGTATTCTATTGCAATGACGATCCTGGAAACGCAACAGCGCAAGCCGGGCTTGTTACCAAACGTGTCCATTACAGCCACAGATATTTCGGCAAGTATGCTCGAGATGTGTCGTGCAGGGGTGTACGACAACTTGGCTTTGGGTCGCGGGCTTTCACCAGAACGTCGTCGCACCTTCTTTGAAAATGCGGACGGTGGTCGCATGAAAGTCAAAGATAACGTCAAGCGTTTGGTGAACTTTCGTCCACAAAACTTGATGGACAGTTACGCACTGATGGGTAAGTTCGACATCATTTTCTGTCGTAACGTATTGATTTACTTTTCTCCAGAAATGAAATCTAAAGTGCTTAACCAAATGGCGAGCAGTTTAAACCCTGGTGGCTACTTGCTGTTAGGGGCATCAGAGTCGCTAACTGGTCTGACTGATAAATTTGAAATGGTGCGCTGTAATCCGGGCATCATTTACAAGCTTAAATAGCGGTATCTCTTCATTGATAGAAAAGCCTGACTTCGTGTCAGGCTTTTTTTGTTTGTTACCTTTCTGCGCCGAGCGCCTCATGTATCACTCAATTAGTTGAAGCGCGTTTTTGCCTTGTGCCCTCAACACGGTGTATCTTTATTAAGTGACAAAGTGATACGACATGACATTCCAGTTACTTTGGCTCACTTATTGCTATTTCAATTCACGGTAACCACTAGGTTGGTGTAATGCTTTAGGTTTTGGCATGCTAATTGCTTTTTGGTTATCAATCACGGTCAGTTCTTAATTGTAGAGGCAAACATGGCTATATCTTTTGACAATGCACTAGGCATCCACCAGCACACGGTGGGCGTACGTGAACGCAATGCAGAGGTGATTTCCACCAATATCGCACAAGCAAACACGCCTGGTTACAAAGCAAGAGGTTTAGACTTTGCGAAGGAATTGCAAGCGGCAACATCTGGGGCAAGCATTGGTCTTAGTCGCACAGATGGTCGGCATATTCCTGCCACTACAACGTTGGTTGGGGACAAGTTATATCGTCTTCCTACGCAACCAGATACGGGAGATGGCAACACGGTAGACTTGGATTTAGAGCGTAACTTGTTTATGCAAAACCAAATCAGACACCAAGCATCACTCGACTTTCTAGGCAGCAAATTCAAGAACTTAACCAAAGCAATCAAAGGGGAATAATTTAGATGAGCTTATTTAACGTTTTCAATGTGACAGGTTCCGCAATGAGCGCTGAATCCGTTCGTCTGAATACTACCTCAAGCAACTTGGCGAACGCCGACAGTGTCAGCAGCTCTGCGAAAGACACTTACAAAGCGCGTCATGCAGTGTTTGGTGCAGAGTTAAGTAACGCCATGCGTGGCGGTGATACGGTGCCAGTGAAAGTGATGGGTATTGTAGAAAGTGATAAACCGCTGAGTGCGGAGTACAACCCAGATCATCCCCTTGCAAACGAAGAAGGCTACATTTACAAGCCTAACGTCAATGTAATGGAAGAAATGGCAAACATGATTTCAGCTTCTCGTGCATACCAAACTAATGTACAGGTCGCTGATTCTAGTAAACAAATGCTGCTGCGTACGCTGCAGATGGGTCAATAAGGATAAGGGGGTAGCGTATGGCCGGAATTAACAACGTTGGTCAAAGCGGCTTGTCCTATATCGACCAGCTTAAAAGTCTACAAGAGAGTAACAAGAAAGCGGAAGAGAGCACGGGTAAGCAGGATCTAAAACAGGAAGACTTCTTATCATTGCTCACGAAGCAACTGTCTCAGCAAGACCCTTTTAAGCCGGTGAGTAATGACCAGATGATTGCGCAAATGGCTTCATTTGCGACCGTTGATGGCATTGGCAAGATGAACACTCAGTTTGAGAGTTTGAATTCGTCAATGACATCAAATCAAGCGTTACAAGCTTCCTCTTTGGTAGGGCGTGACGTATTGGTCCCAGGAGCAGCAGGTGTGAAGCAGGACGACGCACCAATGGCGGCAATGGTTAAGCTTTCACAATCTATCGATAATCTGTTTGTTCGTGTAGAGGATGAAGCTGGCCAACTGGTTCGTACCTTTGAGGTAGGGGCGAAACCAGCCGGCGACACGCGTGTGCTTTGGGACGGTAAAGATGAAAGCGGAAATCCACTGCCAGCTGGCAAATACAAAGTGAAAGCGTCTGGCTTAGTTGAAGGGGAGTCGCAAGAGTTCCCAGTATCGACGTATGCCAACGTAAACAGCGTATTGCTTGGCAAAGGTGACGGAAACGTATTACTCAATCTGGCTGGTTTTGAGTCGCCAGTTCGACTTGCAGAAGTATTGGAAGTCGGCAAAGCGTAGTCATAGCTCGCTAGATTAGGAGATTTTGGAATGTCATATGTATCTTTAAGCGGTTTGTCCGCCGCCCAACTGGATTTGAACACCACCAGTAACAACATTGCGAACGCCAACACTTACGGCTTTAAAGAGTCCCGTGCTGAGTTTGCTGATGTCTACTCTAACTCTTTATTTACTAACGCAAAAACCACACCGGGTGGTGGTGCGCAAGCAAGCCAAGTGGCACAGCAGTTCCATGAAGGCTCTAGCATTTACACCAACAACCCAATGGATTTGCGTGTTTCGGGGACAGGTTTTTTCGCTGTAGCGAAAGAGCGTCTAACTCCACAACAGAATGAACTGACACGTAATGGTGCATTTCACTTAAATAAAGAAAACTACATGGTGACCGCGAACGACGAGTTCTTATTAGGTTACCAAGTGGACCCAAGCTCTGGTGAGGTTTCTTCATACGAGCCACAACCCATCAATATTCCTGCTGAATTTGGTAAGCCAAAACAAACAGCAAACATTGAAGTGGGTGTGAACTTGCCAGCGAACGGCGATTTGAAAGATCCAACGCAGTTTGATTTTTCAGACCCAGATACATACAACCGTTCAACCTCTTCGACAATTTATGACTCGATGGGTCAGTCTTACAAGCTAACGACGTATTACTTGAAAGATCAGACTCAGCCAAATACATGGAACACTTACTACACCGTGACAGATAAAGAAGGTGAAAAGCCTTTAAATGTTGCGGCTGGTGATGCGCAAACGCCAACAGGTCATGTGGGGCATACCATGAAGTTCAATAACGATGGTACGTTGGCGAGCTTGAACAATGGTCAGCCAATCACTTCTGTGGCTCTGGGCGATCCGGCGACGAACACGACACCAGTCGATATGAATGGTGCCGATCCTGCGCAGACGCTTAACTTCGGCTTAGGCTCAGCAACACAGTTTGCGGCTCCGTTCGAACTGACTAAGTTTGACGAAGACGGTGCAACAACGGGCTTCCTAACCAAAGTTGACTTCGATGAAAACGGCAGCGTATTGGGGACTTACTCAAACGGTGAAAACGTTACATTGGGTCGTGTTGCTCTCGTACGTGTTCCAAACGAGCAAGGTCTGGATAAGAAAGGCGGCACTCAATGGGATTCAACGCAGTTCTCTGGTGACAAGATCTGGGGTGAATCAAATAAAGGCTCTTTCGGCACCATCAATAACGGTATGCTGGAACAGTCAAACATTGATATGACGCAGGAGTTGGTGGACCTGATCTCTGCTCAGCGTAACTTCCAAGCAAACTCACGTTCGCTAGAAGTACACAACCAACTACAACAGAATATCTTACAGATCCGCTAGAGTACTAGCTGGGTCATTCGATACTCTGCTTGAGTAAGCAATGGCGTGTGGTTGCTTCTTAGTAATTACCGCTTTGTTCACTTTCATCATGACATTCATCTGATGCTTAGCCTGAATACACCTCACTCAGGCTAAGCATGCTTTGATCTACGATTTGCCGCTGTTGCCGCCGTATGGATCAAAACCTTGCCTCTCGTTACAGTTTTCTGCCCCTATTGACCTCTTTTAATTGTTGATTGTTAATTCAAAGTATTGATTGATAAGCCTATTTTTGTTTTGGCATAACTATTGCTTTTACTCCGTGTACAGAGAGATTTTTTGGAGTAATTTATGGATCGCGCACTGTTTCTCGCAATGAGTGGTGCCAAGCAAAATATGCAGGCACTACAATTGCGCGCTAATAACTTGGCTAACGTAAGCACGACCGGATTTCGGGCTGATTTAGCACAGGCTCGCTCAATGCAGGCTTATGGTGAAGGCCATCCTTCACGTGTGTTCAGCATGACAGAGCGTCCAGGGCATAACTTTGCTCAAGGTAGCGTGATTACAACAGGGCGTGATCTGGATGTGACGATTGAAGGCAGCGGCTGGATATCGGTACTCGATCACACAGGGAAAGAAGGGTTGACCCGTAACGGCAACCTAAAAGTCGATCAAAATGGCATGCTTACCAACGCAAGTGGTCATTTGGTGCTGGGTGAAAACGATGCGCCGATTACTTTGCCTATCCCTCTCTCCAAAATTGAAATCGGTCGGGATGGCACCATCTCTGTACTTCCTCAAGGTGCCCCGGCAGAAGAATTCCAAGCGGTTGATCGCATTAAGCTCGTTAAGCCTAATGATCAAAGCTTGTTTAAAGACACCAATGGCTTATTTCGCCATAAAACTCCAAACCAACCTTACGAAGCAGACGCGACTGTTAGTCTCCAGACGGGAGCGATAGAAGGCAGTAACGTGAATGCCGTAGGTGAAATGACCGCATTGATTGACTTACAACGTCAGTTTGAAATGCAAGTCAAGATGATGAGCACAGCTGAAGAAATGGATAAATCTTCAGATTCACTGCTTCGTATGAGTTAACAGAGTTAGAGGTTCACTATGCATCCAGCACTATGGGTAAGTAAAACAGGTCTAGACGCCCAACAAACCAACATTGCCACGATTTCGAACAACTTGGCGAACGCCTCTACTGTCGGCTACAAAAAGAGCCGTGCAGTATTCGAAGATTTGTTCTATCAGAACATCAACCAGCCTGGCGGCCAGTCATCTCAGAACACGGAACTGCCAAGTGGCTTGATGTTAGGTGCGGGTTCTAAAGTGGTTGCGACGCAAAAAGTGCACACGCACGGCAATGCACAGACAACGACCAACGCACTGGACATGATGGTGGAAGGCGACGGTTTTTTCCAAGTGACATTGCCGGACGGCAACATCGGTTATACCCGTAACGGTCAGTTCACGCTAAATGGTGAAGGCACGTTAGTCACGTCGGGTTCTGGCTACCCTGTAGAGCCTGAAATTGTGATTCCAGAAGATGCGATTTCTATTACTGTCGGTACGGATGGTGAAGTGTCGGTTCGCGTCCGAGGTCAGCAAGACAACCAAGTCGTTGGTCAGCTAACCATTACAGACTTTGTTAACCCGGGTGGCCTAGAGCCAATTGGTCAGAACCTTTACTTACCAACGGGTGCCAGTGGCGATCCACAAGAGGGTGTTCCAGGTTTGGACGGTTTGGGTGAAATTCGTCAATCCATGCTGGAAGCGTCCAACGTGAATGTAACGGAAGAGTTGGTCAACATGATCGAAGCCCAGCGCGTTTACGAAATGAACTCAAAAGTGATCTCGTCAGTCGATAAAATGATGAGCTTCGTTAACCAGCAATTGTAACGATTAAGAGCAAGATTTGAGGAGCTCACGATGAAACGTATTTGCCTACTCGCTTTGATTGCTACGATGTCGGGCTGTGCCATGTTGGAACCGATTGAAACGGATGAAGTGACACAAGCAACCACTGTGGTCGACGCAGTAGAAGGCGATAAATCGAAAGAAGAGAGCAGCGGTATTGTAGATACTTTACGTGGTAGAAGTGATCCGGTTGCTGGCGACCCTGCTTGGGCTCCAATTCATCCGAAAAACAAGCCTGAGCATTACGCTGCTGCAACAGGTTCGTTGTTTAGCGCCGAGCACATTACCGATCTATACGACGATTCTAAACCACGTGGTATTGGCGACATTATTACCGTAACACTGGATGAGACAACCAGTGCGACGAAAAGCGCAAATGCCGATTTATCGAAAACCAATGAAGCGCAAATGGACCCGCTTCAAGTGGGCGGAGAAGAGCTGCAAATTGGCGGAAAATATAATTTCTCTTATGACTTAAACAACTCCAACTCATTTGCAGGTGACTCTTCTGCAAAGCAGAGCAACAGCATCAGTGGTTACATCACTGTTGAGGTGATCGAAGTACTGGCAAACGGCAACCTCGTGATCCGCGGTGAGAAGTGGATGACGCTAAATACGGGTGATGAGTACATACGTTTAAGTGGCACTATTCGTCCGGATGATATTAATTTCGACAACACCATTGCATCAAATCGCGTTTCTAACGCAAGAATTCAGTACTCTGGCACTGGTTTGCAACAAGATATGCAAGAGCCAGGCTTCTTGGCACGATTCTTTAATGTAGCGCTATAACACGCCGTGCTGACGGCAATTTGACTGCAAGAGATAAGTAAGCATGAAAAAACTCCTTTTAGTACTGATGAGCGTTGCTCTGTTTTCTACCGTAGCCCAAGCCGCACGTATCAAAGACGTCGCGCAAGTGGCAGGTGTACGAAGCAACCAACTCGTGGGTTATGGTTTGGTTTCAGGCTTACCTGGTACGGGTGAAGCGAACCCGTTTACAGAGCAAAGTTTCGCCGCCATGCTGCAAAACTTCGGCATTCAGATGCCGCCGGGCACAAAGCCAAAAATTAAAAACGTTGCCGCAGTCATGGTTACGGCCGAATTGCCGCCTTTCTCTAAACCGGGTCAGCAAGTGGACGTGACTGTCTCTTCCATCGGAAGTGCTAAAAGTTTGCGTGGTGGCACCTTGCTGCAAACGTTCCTCAAAGGTCTCGACGGTCAAGTTTACGCGGTTGCTCAAGGTAACTTAGTAGTGAGCGGCTTCAGTGCTGAAGGCGCTGACGGTTCTAAAATCGTAGGTAACAATCCAACCGTTGGTCTTATCTCTAGTGGTGCGACAGTAGAGCGAGAAATTCCAAACCCATTTGGTCGTGGTGATTACATCACGTTCAACTTGCTTGAGTCAGACTTCACAACGGCTCAACGTATGGCGGATGCTGTAAACAACTTCCTTGGCCCACAAATGGCGAGCGCTGTTGACGCGACATCAGTGCGCGTGCGTGCTCCTCGTGACGTCAGCCAGCGTGTTGCGTTCTTATCGGCAATCGAAAACCTAGAGTTCGACCCAGCAGATGGTGCAGCCAAAATCATCGTTAACTCACGAACGGGCACCATCGTAGTTGGTAAGCATGTGCGTCTTAAACCTGCAGCAGTAACGCATGGCGGCATGACGGTTGCGATCAAAGAAAACCTGAATGTTAGCCAACCTAACGGCTTTTCTGGTGGGCAAACCGTTGTCGTACCAGACTCGGATATCGAAGTCAGCGAAGAGCAGGGCAAGATGTTTAAGTTTGAGCCAGGCTTAACGTTGGATGACTTGGTCCGTGCAGTGAATCAAGTCGGCGCAGCGCCGTCGGATTTGATGGCTATCTTGCAAGCATTGAAACAAGCTGGTGCCATTGAAGGCCAGTTGATCATCATTTAATGGTTAGGAGGTAGGTATAATGAACAATCCTAACGACATTGGTTTTATTCATGACATCAGTTCGCTGGATACCTTGCGTCAAAAAGCAGTGAAGGAAGGTAAAGATGGCGAGCAAGAAGCACTGCGTGCAGCAGCTCGTCAGTTCGAATCTATTTTCACCTCCATGATGTTGAAATCCATGCGAGAAGCCAATGAGGGCTTTGAGTCCAACATGATGAACAGCCAAAACGAGAAGTTCTACCGACAAATGTTGGATGAACAGATGGCGAGCGAATTGAGTTCGTCTGGTTCAATGGGACTGGCCGATATGATTGTTAAGCAATTAACGGCTGGGCAAGGGAACGACAAAAAAGAAACGGCTATGCGTGATGCGGCAAACAATGCTGCGGAATATCGTCGTGTTGACCCGAAAAAAGCGCGCGAGATTGAACAGCGCTTGATTGAATCTGGTCAACTATCTCGACCAAGCAATGAACCCACTCGATTCGATTCACCAGAATCCTTTGTTAACTCGATGAAGCCATACGCGGAGAAAGCTGCGAAAGCCCTAGGAGTCGAGCCATCTCTGCTACTTGCGCAAGCCGCTTTGGAAACGGGGTGGGGGCAAAAGGTCGTGAAGAACGCGCGTGGCAGCAGCAACAACTTATTTAATATCAAAGCAGATCGAAGCTGGCAGGGTGACAAAGTGACGACTCAAACTTTAGAGTTCCACGATAACACGCCAGTGAAAGAGACGGCAGCGTTTCGCTCCTACTCAAGTTACGAAGACAGCTTTAATGACTTTGTACGATTTTTGAATGACAACCCACGTTACGAGACAGCATTGCAGCAACGCGGGAATTCAGAGTCGTTTATTCGCGGTATCCACAGTGCGGGTTACGCGACCGATCCGAACTACGCAGATAAAGTCCTGCAGGTGAAGGATAAAATCGAAAGTATGTAATGTCTCTGCGCCAATTTATGACGTTCTCGAAGGCTTGCCATAGTGCAAGCCTTCACTTTATCTGAATATCTACGCCTTTCTATCACTTGGCACATCTTTTGCTTTTGATGTGTCTAGGTGATCGGTTTTGCCGATTTATATTTCGTTTTCGGGGGCATGTATGGCGTCAGATCTTCTGAATGTAGGTACTCAAAGTGTGCTTACTGCTCAGAGACAATTAAACACCACTGGTCATAACATTTCTAATGTTAATACAGAGGGTTATAGCCGTCAGTCTGTTATCCAAGGCACGAATGATCCGCGCATGTTTGGTGGTTCTACCTACGGCATGGGTGTGCATGTGGAAAATGTTCGCCGCTCGTGGGATCAGTTTGCCGTGAATGAACTGAACCTGTCGTCGACCAACAATGCCAACAAAACGGATACCCAAGACAATCTTGATATGCTCTCTAGCATGTTGAGCTCCGTAGCATCGAAGAAAATTCCCGAGAACCTGAATGAGTGGTTCGATGCGGTAAAAACCATGGCAGATACCCCGAACGATTTAGGGGCACGAAAAGTGGTATTGGAAAAGGCGAAAATCTTCTCTGATACATTAAATGATTTCCACGAAACCGTTCGACTGCAATCTGATGTCACCAATAAAAAATTGGATATGGGCATTGAGCGCGTTAACCAACTTGCGTTGGAAATTCGCGATATTCATCGACTGATGATGCGCACCCCCGGCCCACATAATGACCTGATGGATCAGCATGAAAAGCTGGTTACTGAGCTGTCAGAGTACACCAAAGTTACCGTAACCCCACGCAAAAATGCGGAAGGGTTTAATGTTCATATCGGCAATGGACACACTCTTGTTTCTGGCACGGAAGCAAGCCAGCTCAAAATGATCGATGGCTATCCGGATGTTCATCAAAGACGATTAGCAATGGTGGAAGGGAATGGCATTAAAGCGATCAAGTCTGATGATATGGATGGCAAAATCGGCGCTTTACTTGAAATGCGCGACAAACACATCCCACAACTGCAAGATGAAATGGGCCGTTTAGCAACGGGCTTCTCCTACAAAATTAATCAGCTGCAATCTCAAGGTCTGGATCTCAACGGTAAGATAGGTAAAGACGTATTTACCGATGTGAACTCTGAGCTGGTGGCAAAATCTCGAGTTTTTGCTGCGCCTGACTCTCAAGCTGATGTTGCGGTTTACATCGAGGATATTTCCGCGATCAAAGGTGGTGAATATTCGCTGCGTTATGATGGCGACCAATACAGCGTGACAACACCGAAAGGTGAGCAAATGTCGTTGAACATCGACCGTTCGGATTCGTCGTTTGTTCTGGATGGTATGAAAGTGCAAATTGGTGAAGGCCTTGCCGCCGGTGAGCGCGTATTGCTACGCCCAACGAGAAGTGGTGCAGCCATCATAAAGATGGAAACCAATGATGCAAAAGCTATTGCCGCACAAAGTTATGAAGCCTCAACCACTTTTGCCCAAGGTAACGCCAAGTTTAAAATTCGTGAGGCGGGGGATGTTAAAGAGTTTGAGGTTACCGTACACCCAGCCGACGAGAAGCATGATAAGCCGTGGTTAAAGATCACGGATAACAAGGGTAATTTACTATCGGACAAATACTCATACCCGTTAGATAAAGATAACCCGATGATTGAAATCTCAGTGCCGAAAAGCCATCCGCTGTATAAAAACGGCGATGCAACCGTGTTTGAGTTGAGCGAAGGCGCACTGATGAATGATAAATTCACCGCAAACTTGGTGCCTTCTGAAGGTGGTAACGGCAACTTGAGAAAAATGCAGAAGATCCAAACAGACAAGATGATGGATGGAAAATCCAGTACCTTGATCGATGTTTATCATAACCTCAATACCGAAGTTGGACTGAAGTCTTCTACAGCAAACCGTTTAGCCTCCGTCGCTCGTTTAGAGCATGAAGCGGCGCAAGAGCGCGTTGCTTCTATTTCTGGTGTTAACCTCGATGAAGAAGCGGCCAACATGATGAAGTTTCAACAAGCGTACATGGCTTCATCACGCGTGATGCAAGCGGCGAATGATACCTTCAATACCATTTTACAACTGAGGTAAGGAGAAGAGATAAGTGCTAACCCGAATTTCTAGTTTCCATAACTATCAGTCCGTACAAAATGATCTGCGTCGTCAAGAGAATAAGGTTCACCACAACCAAGAGCAGCTTGCTTCAGGGAAAAAGTTACTGAAACCTAGTGACGACCCCCTCGCTGCGCATTACATCCAAAACATTAGTCAGCAACAAGAACAGCTACAACAATATCTTAGCTCGATAGTGTTGGTGCGTAATCGTCTAGAAAACCACGAAGTTAATATCGCCAATGCGGAGAATTTTGCCGACGAGTCGAAGCGCTTAACGATGGAGATGATTAACGGTGCCTTTTCTGCTGAAGACCGACAAGCAAAGAAGCGTGAGTTAGAAGAGATTGCGAACAACTTCCTTAACTTAGTGAACTCGCAAGATGAATCTGGTAACTACGTGTTTGCAGGCACTAAGCCAAAAAGTCAACCATTCTATCGCGATAAAGACGGTAGTGTTCAGTACGCTGGAGACGATTATCAGCGCAAAATGAAAGTCTCTAGCATGCTTGAGATGCCAATGAACGATCCTGGCAGCAAGCTGTTTATGGAGATACCAAACCCATTTGGCGATTATCAGCCGAATTACGATCTACAAAACGGCTCTGAGCTGTTGCTAAACAAAGCCACTAACGTTGACGCGAATGATGATGCGGCGTATCGCGTGACATTTGTCGATATGAATAACGGCAAATTTGGTTACCAATTAGAGCGTAACGGCAAAGTAGTGGATGCCGATGAGTTTTCTCCAGAGAAAGGGATTGAATACAAAGGCCTGAAAGTGCACGTAAAAGGCCAAATTACGCCTGGTGACAGCATTGAGATCGAAAAGCGGGCAGAGTTCAGCATTTTCGATACCTTCAAGGATGCAATGGCATGGTCAGACAAATCGGTTTCGGATACGTCGGCGACCGCCAAATTGCACCAAATGACAGAAGAATTCCACGCTGCTTTTATCCATTTGAATAAAGCGCGTACAGATGCCGGTGCTCGATTGAGTACGCTGGATATCCAAGAGCAAAATCATGAAGACTTTAATTTGTCTCTGGCAAAAGCGAAGAGCAACTTTGAGGACTTGGATTACTCTAAAGCCGTGATCGAGTTCAGTGAAAACTCGCGAGCGTTACAGGCATCGCAACAAGCATTCGGTAAGACCAAAGATCTAACGTTGTTTAACTACATCTAGTATGACACTCATACACATTGTCTGATTTTGATGCCTTATGTGCAAAGCCTTAAGCGCGATAAGTCGACGTAACCTGAGAGTCTGAGATGTCATGCGGCACGATTTTACCCAAAGCGGCAATGATGCGGGAGGCAAGTCGGGCGGCAACAGGGCAGCGTTCAATACCCTTGGGCTAAGGTGAGTCTGACAAACCGGAAATAGCTTAATGATAAAGCTAACTTATTGTTTATTTGATTCTTTTAAAAGTAGTTAAATAATTTACGCAAGTTGGCACACAAATTGTATTGAAAATATCAGAACAGATTTAGAGATTCTAAACCCTGCGTTTAAGGCAGATTTAGCAAGTAACTTTTACGGTCAGTGCTTATCCAAATGAGAGTAAAGCTGGCCGCTTCGCAAAAGCTTGCGAACTCAACAGGAGAGCAAAATGGCTGTAACAGTTAGTACTAACGTCTCCGCGATGACCGCGCAGCGTTACCTAAACAAAGCGACTGATGAATTAAACACGTCGATGGAGCGCTTATCTTCAGGACATAAGATTAACAGTGCAAAAGATGATGCGGCAGGTCTACAGATCTCTAACCGCTTAACTGCACAGTCTCGTGGCCTAGATGTCGCAATGCGTAACGCGAACGATGGTATCTCGATTGCACAAACCGCTGAAGGTGCGATGAATGAGGCAACCTCTGTCATGCAACGAATGCGTGACCTTGCGATTCAATCATCGAACGGTACTAACTCTCCAGCTGAGCGTCAGGCGATCAACGAAGAGTCAATGGCATTGATTGACGAGCTAAACCGTATTGCAGAAACCACTTCATTTGGTGGTCGTCGTCTATTGAATGGCTCATTCGGTGAAGCAGCATTCCAGATTGGTGCGAGCTCAGGTGAAGCCATGATCATGGGACTCACCAGCATTCGTGCGGACGATACTCGCATGGGCGGTGTGACCTTCTTATCTGAGAACGGTAAAGATAAAAACTGGAGCGTTGACCCAGCTAAATCTGACTTGAAGATCACGCTACCAGGTATGGGTGAAGACGAAGACGGCAATGTTGATGATCTAGAAATCAACATTAATGCCAAAGCGGGCGACGACATCGAAGAGCTTGCCACTTACATTAATGGTCAGTCTGATATGATTAATGCGTCTGTAAGTGAAGATGGCAAGTTGCAAGTTTTTGTCGCGCATCCAAACGTTCAGGGTGAGATTTCTATTTCTGGTGGATTAGCATCTGAGCTTGGCCTGAATGATGAACCTATCAGAACGTCAGTACAAGATATTGATATGACCACGGTACAAGGTTCTCAAAACGCGATTTCTGTGCTGGATTCGGCACTGAAATACGTAGACTCGCAACGTGCAGACTTAGGTGCGAAGCAAAACCGTTTGAGTCACAGCATCAACAACTTGGCGAATATCCAAGAAAACGTTGACGCCTCGAACAGCCGAATTAAAGATACAGATTTTGCGAAAGAAACCACGCAAATGACCAAAGCACAAATTTTGCAACAGGCAGGTACATCGATTCTTGCTCAAGCGAAACAGTTGCCAAACTCTGCAATGTCACTATTGCAGTAGTTTACTTAGCCTGTACTCAATACATTCAGACGTGGATGGGAATGCAGGCTTTTGGCAAGCAGCTTTACAATAGAATGAGCGGCTCTCTCATCTCTCACCTGCCAATCATTTTCAATGTAAAGTTGCACTCGGTATGCCGGAAATGTGTTCATTTCTCTTGATCTCCACATAGGCTCTGGCGACCAACCTAGCCCCAGTTCTCTCAAAGGAAAAGGGGCTTTTTCTTTTCTAATCTTCACGTCTATCGTCTGCGAACTTACCTTTAATTGTTTCCTTTTGCTGATTTTCTATACAATTTAGCCCTCTCGGCTCGATTTGTGGAAACTTGAGCACTTTTTCTTACTTTTCTTCAATTTTATTAGCTAAATCTCGCAATGTTATTTTTTTAAACTTTTTTCTAAAGCTTCTGAATTTGGTGTCGTTAATAGAGGTAACTTTGAGAGAACTACTTGGTTTTCCGAGACGTCGGAAACCGCTACACCGGAAAATCAATTGGAGAAATCACCA
>NZ_JAWOTE010000052.1:0-13704 GCF_033338695.1 Vibrio sp. Vb1166
TCTATTTTTACCTTGATGTGGAAATACCGCTTTTTCTACGCAAACTTACCAGAAATCTTGTCACGAGATGAACAGCTACACGAACAGTACATCGATGTGCAAGAGAAGCTGCAAGCGAACCTCATTGCTATTATGCAAGAGTTCGTAACGATGAAGCTGTTGAATGTCGATCAACAACAGTTGAAGTCATTGGTATGTACATTGCACTTGATTGCGTGTAGTTGGTTGGCGTATCAATCCGCGATGGCTTCAAAAACCAACATTACCGAGCAAATGGTGAAGCAAGGGATGTTGCAGATGCTTAATGTCGTTAAGCCATTAGCAACTGAGCAGGGCTTAGAGCAGCTACTGTTATTAGAAGATGCGGTTAGCAATCTACACAGTTAAACGTCAAACTGCTTAATATTTCGAGAGTCACTCTCATTTTCGAGTCGTGGCTCGAGTTGACTTGTCAAATATGCCACGCACAATAGTCCCATACGCTAAAAACCCTTGCAGGGATAAGATTCTCGATAAAGGAACTATCGCCCCATGAATTACGACATTTTTAATGGTGATGCTGATGGCATCATTGCTCTTCTACAATTGCGTTTGGCTGATCCTGTCGATGCCCAGTTAATAACCGGTGTAAAGCGCGACATCAAGCTGGTGGAAAAAGTAGACGTGCAAGCGGGTGATGAGCTGACTGTGTTAGACATTTCGATGGAAAAGAACATGGCAGGTCTAGAGCAAGCTTTGGCTCAAGGCGCGCACGTCTTTTACGCCGATCATCACAAAGCGGGCGACATTCCTCAGCATGGTAATTTGGATGCGCACATCGATCTCGATGCCAACATGTGCACGGCGTTGATTGTCGATAAGTTGCTTGATGGGCGTTTTCATGACTGGGCGATTACGGCGGCTTATGGCGATAACATGATTGCTAAAGCCGATGAGTTAGCGAATAACGCGGGCTTGTTGCAGCAACAGAAAGAGCAGCTAAAAGAGCTGGGTACTTTAATTAACTACAACGGCTACGGATCGAAGGTCGAAGATTTACACTTTCACCCTGCGGAGCTGTACCGAGCTTTGCTGAAGTACACGTCACCATTTGAAGCTATTGAAGATACGGCCTCGCCATACTACCAATTGCAATCGGCTTACCAACAAGACATGGAGGCGGCTCTCGCAGTGCCTGCCATGCATGAGAGTGGTAAGCTGAAGTTGTTTGAGTTACCAAACACGGCGGCATCACGCCGAATCAGTGGTGTTTATGGCAACTGGCTAGCAAACCAAACCCCTGACTCTGCGCATGCGGTACTTACTGAAAATGCAGATGGTACTTATACGGTTTCACTCCGCGCCCCATTAAACAATAAACAAGGTGCCGTTGCCGTGTGTGGTCAGTTCCCGACAGGTGGGGGGCGAGAGGCGGCGGCAGGAATCAACGCGTTAAGCAAAGATGATGTGAATGCTTTTATTGATGCGGTAGAAACCTACTACGCATAGCATTTTCCAAAATATGAATACAAAAAAGGAGCCGAGTGGCTCCTTTTTTATTATAAGTCTATGAGTCAGATAATCAGCGTTTTAACCAAGATTTCGGATTCTGCGCTTCACTATTACGACGAATTTCAAAGTACAGCGATGGTCTGTCTTGACCACCTGTATCACCCGCGAGAGCAATCACTTCGCCGGCGGTGACTCGGTCGCCTTCTTTTTTAGTTAAGGCTTGGTTGTAACCATAGAGGGTCATGTCACCTTTGCCGTGGTCGAGCAGTACCACTAAACCGTATCCGCGCAGATACTCAGCAAATACGACAGTACCAGGATAAACGGCTTTCACTTGTTGACCATAGTTGGCAGACAACACCATACCCTTCCAGTTTACCTGCCCAGTTTGTCGCGTACCAAAGTTGTGTAACACACTGCCTTTGAGTGGCCAAGGCAACTTACCGCGCTGTTTGCCGAGTCCGTCCATTGGCACCGCATTACGCTTCGCTGCTTTGGCGATCTCTGCTTTTAAACGGGTTTCGTTGCGTTGCAGCTCGGCTAAGTAGCGTTTGTCATTCTTGATACTGCTCTGAATTTTATTCAGGGTTTGCTTACGCTTGGATTGTGTACTCGCTAGCGCTGTACGTTTTTCGGATTGCTGCTTGAGCAGAGTCTCGATTTGCTCTTTTTCTAGCTCGAGCTGGTTTTTGTTGTGCGCTAATTCTTGGGTTATTTTGGTGATCGCATCAATCACTTCAGCACGTGCTTTAGCTAAATGCTGGAAGTATTGGCTCATGCGGTCTTCTTCCACACCTTGATTTAACAAGTGACCATTGGCCTTCGCTCGCTCGGTTACGTAATACGTTTGCAGCAGCTGTTTGAGTTCTTCTTCTTGCTCTTGACGCTGTGCTTCTTGCAAGGCAATTTTCTCTTCCAGGTTTTCTATGTTTTTGTCTGCTTGTGCGAGGTTAGACTTGGTTTGTCGTATTTCACGCTCAAGCTTAGAAATACCAAGCTCTTGATCTTTTAGTGATTTCTGTAACTCATTGAGCTGCTTTTCTTGGGAAGAGAGCGATTTGCGCTGACGGCTTATCTCACTGGATACGCCTTTGAGCTCTTGCTGACTCACAGCAGAGGAGGTAATGGGATAAGTGGCAGATAAAGCACAAGTTAATAAAATAGCCGAGCGTAGAACAGGGTGATTTTGTTTTCGCACTTGAGAGTTACCTACCACGTTGTTGTCAAAAAGGTTTGTTGACGATTAAATACCATCTCCATGGATAAAGCTTTGCGACTTGCCGTTAAAGCCTTGATCCATATCGAGAGAGGGTTTGTCCGTTTTTGGACGTCCGACGATTTTTGCAGGCACGCCAGCCACCGTTGTGTGAGGAGGCACGGCTTGCAATACCACAGAGCAAGATCCGATTTTCGCGCCTTCACCGACTTCGATATTGCCAAGAATCTTTGCACCAGCTCCGATCATCACACCCTCGCGAATTTTCGGGTGACGATCACCGCATTCTTTACCAGTACCACCAAGGGTGACATCTTGCAGTATAGACACGTCGTTTTCGACCACGGCAGTTTCACCAATCACGATGCCTGTTGCATGGTCGAGCATGATACCACTACCAATGCGCGCTGCAGGGTGGATATCGACCTGACATGCTACCGAAATCTGATTTTGTAGGTAAGTCGCAAGAGCGTGACGACCTTGCTTCCACAGCCAGTTTGCTACTCGGTAGCCTTGCAGTGCGTGATAGCCTTTTAGGTACAGCAATGGCATTGAGTACATTGAAACAGCAGGGTCGCGATTGACCGTGGCACAAATATCACAAGCCGCGCCGTCAGTGATGGTTGGATCAGCCGCAAAGGCTTCTTCAACCACTTCACGCACAGCCATCGCTGGCATGGAAGCGGTGTTCAATTTGTTAGCCAGAATATAACTCAGAGCGGCACACAAACTTTCATGCTTGATAATGGTGGCATGATAGAAGCTTGCCAGCATAGGCTCTTGTTCTGACATTTCACGGGCTTCTGAGACAATTTTGTTCCAGACTTTTTGTTTTTCGCAGTGTTTCATTCTCAATATCCAGAGTGGTTCTTCCGTGACCCGACAACTTCAATTTTTCTCAGATGAGCTGCAAAGGGCGGTAGATTGCTACTTTCCTTCGGCTTTTTTGTCACGAGCAAGTAAATCTTGCGCTGCTAAGCGCGCATCTTTTCCTTGATACAATACTTGATAAATTTGATCAACTATCGGCATCTCAACACCCATACGTTGAGAAAGTAGCCATACTTCTTTTGTATTGCGGTAACCTTCAACCACTTGACCAATTTCTTCTTGAGCCGTATCAACGTCTTTACCTTGGCCTAATGCCAAGCCAAAGCGTCGGTTACGTGATTGGTTATCGGTACATGTCAGGACAAGATCGCCTAAACCCGCCATGCCCATAAAGGTTTCTGGCTGTGCACCCAGCGCAGCACCAAGGCGACTCATTTCAGCCAAGCCACGAGTAATTAATGCGGTACGAGCATTGGCGCCAAAACCGATACCATCAGACATACCCGCACCAATCGCAATAACGTTTTTCACAGCGCCGCCCAATTGCATACCAATAAAGTCACTATTGGCGTATACGCGGAAGGTTTTGCTACAGTGGATTTTTTCTTGTAGATCCGCAACAAATTCAGAATCTGGAGACGCAACAGAGATTGCAGTCGGCATACCCATTGCGAGCTCTTTCGCAAACGTTGGGCCAGACAATACTGCTAGTGAGTAGTTTTCACCGATAATGTCATAAGCAACGTCTTTCAGTAGGCGCCCCGTTTCAGGTTCAAGCCCTTTGGTTGCCCAACAGATGCGAGAGTCTTCGCGCAAGAATGGTTTACAGCTGTTTAGCACGATGCCAAAGACATGGCTTGGAACCACAACCAACAAATCTCGGCTTGCTTGAACGGCTTTTTCTAAATCCGATTCAATGATCAAGCTTTCAGGGAAATCAACACCTGGTAAGAAGGCATGGTTAGCTCGGTCTGCTTCTAGGCGAGCCATGTGCTCTGGCTCGTGTCCCCAAAGGACAACGTTCGCGCCGTTACGAGCGAGTGAGATTGCCAAAGAGGTGCCGTATGAGCCTGCGCCAATCACAGTCATTGCGATGTCTTTACCGTAAGCATTGTTTGTATTTGCTTGTGTCATGCTACCGCCTAATTGTCTTGCTACTAGTAGAATCTAGTTCCTAATCGTCAAATTTTACGCCTTCTGGCGATTAGGAACTAGGAACTTTTGTCAGAAATAAAAAATGCACATTGCATCGGATGGTAGACGCTCTGTGCATTTTATTTGATTCGGTGACGTCAGCACTGTGGCTATTCGTCACTTATAAAACGTGAATTACGCTTCAGCTTCGCCTTGTTGAGCTTGCTGTTGTAGGTAGTTCATGAATAGCGCGTCAAAGTTTACTGGCGCTAGGTTCAGTTGAGGGAACGTACCTTTAACGACTAGACTTGAGATAGTTTCACGAGCGTATGGGAATAGGATGTTCGGGCAGAATGCGCCTAGGCAATGTGCAAGTTGACCAGCTTCCATTTGTTCAGCAGTGAAGATACCACCTTGTTGAACTTCACATAGGAACGCAGTCTCTTCTTCGTTCTTCACAGTAACGGTTAGACGTAGAACAACTTCGTACACGCCTTCACCAAGCTCACGGCTTTGAGTGTCTAGGTCTAGTTTAACGTCTGGGTTCCACTCTTTCTGGAAAATTACTGGAGAGTTCGGCGCTTCAAAAGAAACGTCTTTTAGGAAGATGCGTTGAATTGCGAAGTTTTGTTGTGCGTCTTGAGGTGCTGCTTCAGCCATTTTTTAATCCTTAAATCAATATTTGTTGAGCCTAGAAACGTCTAAGCTCAGAAAACTGGTATGTCCTGAGACTAACTGAGCCAATCTACCTTGACTAGATGAAGCGTGTATTACGTGCAAAGCGTCACAACTTAGTGCTCCAACTGCTTTCAATTTGCTCAGTTTTTTGTCCGCGAGGCTTGGTAAAAGCGCGTTTAAACGCGAACTTTCGTTCTTGCCACGTTCCTACTTTTTACCGCGAACTAACGGCAGGTTCGCTTCGTTCCACGCAATCAAACCATTTTTTAGTAGGCTCACTTTTTCGAAGCCAGCTTTTACTAATAGGTTTGCGCTTTCTTGAGCGGTCTGTCCTGTCTTGCATACCACAATGATTGGGTCTGATTTGTGGTTTTCAAGGCTACTCAAGTTACCCGCTTTGATGTCTGACGGTAAAATGTGAAGTGAGTCGGTGATATGACCTTTTTTGAACTCGTCCTTGGTACGGATATCCACTACAACGCCGTTTTCACGGTTCATAAGATGAGTCAGTTGGTTTACGTTGATTTCTTTGTATGCGGCTGTCGCTGACTTCACGATGTTCATGATAAAGGCGACAAGAAGACCTACCCAAACCAAAGATAGAATCATGTTCTGTTGGAAAAATTCAATGTACTCTTGCATGTCTTGAGCTCTTACGCTGTTGGCGGAAAAATAAAGCAGGAGTATAGCGAGGTTACGGCTCTTAGGCGAGAGGGTTAAAATTTTCTAACGAATAATTGAGATCTCTATAAACCCGTTATGCCCTTACTATCCGTACATTTCGCTCTGGTAGCTTGATTGCTTTGGCCTATTGGACTTATCGGTTTAAGTGACTTCTGTTTTACTGAGAAAAGAGAACAATAAGTATTAACCCATCTTGTTTGATGTTGCTTTAAATTAGCACTGTTTCAAGTGCAAAAATAAGAATGAGAAGCGTAAGAAAACCGAACTTAGACTGGGGTGTACAAAGCGTATTAGAAATGACTATGCTTGTGGAACACGTTTGTCGGCACTGACTCGTTGTTCGCTTAACTTGTAAGATAGCAACAATAAATCGCAAACATTATTTGATCTTAACCTACAGTTTTGGTTAAAAAGTGTAGTAAAATTACGCTAGTTTTGTTTCAAGGTTAGATAGGGCAGCGAGGCCCTACGCCAAAAGTTACTTAAATTTGATGAGGTCATCACTATGTCAGCTAAGAAGCCACTGGCTCTAGTTATCCTTGACGGTTACGGTTACCGTGAAGACACAGCAAGTAACGCAATTGCGAATGCGAAAACACCAGTAATGGATGCTCTGATTGCGAATAACCCACACACATTAATCTCTGCTTCAGGCATGGATGTTGGCCTTCCTGATGGTCAAATGGGTAACTCTGAAGTTGGTCACACTAACATTGGTGCAGGCCGCGTTGTATACCAAGACCTGACTCGTATCACTAAATCAATTGCGGATGGTGAGTTCGAACAAACGCCTGCGCTAGTTGAAGCAATCGACTCTGCTGTGAAAGCTGAAAAAGCAGTACACATCATGGGCCTGATGTCTCCAGGCGGTGTTCACTCTCACGAAGACCACATTTACGCTGCAGTTGAAATGGCAGCGGCGCGTGGCGCAGAGAAAATCTACCTACACTGCTTCCTAGACGGCCGTGACACACCACCACGTAGTGCTGAAAACTCACTACAACGTTTCCAAGACCTATTTGCGAAACTAGGTAAAGGCCGCGTTGCTTCTCTAGTAGGTCGTTACTACGCAATGGACCGTGACAACAACTGGGATCGCGTCCAAGTTGCTTACGATCTTCTAACTCAAGCTAAAGCTGAGTTCACAGCAGAAACGGCAGTTGCAGGTCTAGAAGCGGCTTACGCTCGTGAAGAAAACGACGAATTCGTTAAAGCAACAGCTATCAAAGCAGAAGGTCAAGAAGACGCAATCATGCAAGATGGTGATGCGGTTATCTTCATGAACTACCGTGCTGACCGTGCACGTCAAATCACTCGTGCATTCGTTCCTGCATTTGACGGCTTTGAGCGTGCAGTATTCCCAGCAATCAACTTTGTGATGCTGACTCAATACGCGGCTGATATCCCTCTAGCTATCGCATTCCCACCTGCGTCTCTAGAAAACACTTACGGTGAGTGGCTATCTAAACAAGGTCAAACTCAGCTACGTATCTCTGAAACAGAGAAATACGCACACGTGACTTTCTTCTTCAACGGTGGTGTTGAGAACGAATTCGAAGGCGAAGAGCGTCAGTTGGTTGCTTCTCCAAAAGTTGCAACGTACGACATGCAGCCTGAAATGAGCTCTCCAGAACTAACAGAGAAGATGGTTGCGGCTATCAAGTCTGGTAAGTTCGATACCATCATCTGTAACTACCCGAATGCAGATATGGTTGGTCACACTGGCGTTTATGAAGCGGCTGAGAAAGCAATCGAAGCTCTAGATGAAAGCGTGGGTAAAGTGGTTGAAGCAATCAAAGAAGTTGGCGGTCAACTATTGATCACTGCGGACCACGGTAACGCAGAAATGATGATCGACCCTGAAACTGGCGGCATCCACACTGCTCACACTAACCTACCAGTACCTCTAATCTATGTAGGTGACAAAGCGGTTGAATTCAAAGAAGGCGGTAAACTGTCTGACCTTGCACCAACCATGCTTTCTCTAGCTGGTCTAGAAATCCCAGCAGAAATGACGGGTGAAGTATTAGTTAAATAAATAATTAACTAACGGCTCCGAATGACAAAAGCCCGAGTTTAAACTCGGGCTTTTTTGTATCTGGCAATAAGGGCTGGTCTGTAAGGTTACTGAACCAAAATGCCCGCACCAATCACAGCTAGGGCTGCGCCCAACCATGCAAATCGGTTTGGTCGGCGTTTAGTGTAAATCCAGAGCAGTGGTAGCAACATAATTGGCGTGGTTGAAGATAGAAGTGCAACCATACCTACATTTCCTTCTTGCAGTGCGTATAAGATTAGCGTCATGCCGACGGCCATCGCCAAGAAACCATTAAGGGCAGTAATACCAAATATGCGCCAAGTAATGTGTTGCGTCGAGCGAGCGACTTTGACTCCTAGAATTAACAACATGCTGTGGGCGAAAAAGGCACTGATCATTCGAATAGCAGAAGCCGCAACTGGGTCAATACTGGTTTGCATTACTGGCTTGGCGATGATGCCGCCCAATGCTTGGCACATTGCTGCGGTTAAGCCAAGTCCAATACCCACCCAGATGTTACCTTTAATGTCTTCCAAGACGTTATTCACTTGACCTCTTCGGCCAAAGAATATCGCCATCACCACGCCGCTAAATACCAATGATGCGCCCAGTAGTTCTATTGTGGTCATGACTTCGCTAAATAAGAAGTAGCCCAAGATGGCAGAGAACACGGCGTGGCAAGAGAAGAGTAACCCGGCTTGTCTTGGCCCCATACGATTCAAACACGCGAATAGAGCGGTATCGCCAATAAAAATACCAATCAGTCCTGAGGCCATCATTGGCGTTACGTGTTCCCAAGAAACCGTTAACCAGCCGCCAGTTATCCAGGCCATTGTTGATAAGATCACGGCTGTGCAGCCCATACGCCAGCGGCTGTAAGAAAATGCGCCTAGGTGTTGTGCAGGAATGACCGAAATTAGGCTAGAAACTGCCCACAGAAAAGCGGCGCATAAAGCAAGCCATTCGTAACCCATGATGTGTCGACGTCCTTGTAGAGTAGAGGAGTCTTAATATGCACGAAATTTATGGGATGTAAAAGCCGCTCTGTAAGGGCAGTAGCTGGAGAGCAGCTCCATGACAACACGCTTTTTCATGGAGCTCTTCGATTAAAACAGTACCAAAACTGCGCCATACACGATAAGTAGACCAATCAAACCAAGAATCAGCCCCACTTTCGCCATGTCTTTGCTCTCGATGAGGCCTGTTGAATAAGCCAAAGAGTTTGGTGGTGTGGAAACCGGTAAGATCATGCCAAGTGATGCGGAGAAGGCGACGACAACCAGTAAACCTTGTAGGCCACCAACCGCAATAAGGCTTGGCATGGATGTACCAATAGCGGCAGCAATAGGCATCAATAAGTTTGCCGTTGCGGTATTAGACATAAAGTTCGCCATTAACCAACACACTACTGATAGGGCTAAAACAACGGCAAATGGTGATAGCAGGCTGTAATCAATGGCGTGCGCTAATGCTTCGGCTAAGCCCGTTTTGTCTAAGGCAATACCAATTGCTATACCACCGGCAACCAGCCATAAAACATCCCAGTTAATCAGCTTGAGCTCTTCTTTTCCCATAATGCCCGTTAACGTGAACACTGCTAGTGGGATAATCGCGACAACATATGTATTCATGCCATGCACTTTCGTTGTCATCCAAAGCAAAATGGTTAGTGCAAAAGTGATGTAGACGACGATCGCACGCCAGCTCTTTTTGAATGTACCATCTAGCTTTAGTTTCATTTCTGGTTCGCTAGACGGAAACAGCTTTTGCAACAAGAACCAAGCTACAGTGAGTTGTACCAACACAAAGGGTAGACCCATTGTCATCCACGATAGGAAGTCTATCGCGTTTTCTCCAGTGAGATATTGAAGCGCTATCGCATTAGGTGGCGTGCCTATCGGAGTCGCAATGCCGCCTGTATTCGCTGCAATTGGAATACACAACACCAGTGCTTTAATGCCTAAATCCCCTTTAGGTGCTGAAGCGACGATGGGGCCAAGCAGGGCTAGCATCATCACGGTCGTGGCAGTATTGGACATAAACATTGAAAAAACGGCGGTAATTAACATCAAGCCCAGCATGATGAACTTAGGTTGGGTGCCGAATGGTTTTAATAGAACTCGGGCGAGGTTGTTGTCGAGCTCGTATTTGGAAGCCGCAATCGCAAGAGCAAAACCACCCATAAAAAGAATAATGATCGGTGAAGAGAAGGCCGAGAAAATATCGGTGTAAGCAATTAACTCTCCTAAATCATGCCCCGCTGGTGGATTGCGAAATAGATGCAAACCTTTATCCGATATCATGATCAGTTCAAGAGCGATAATAAGAATGGACGTAGCAAAAACGGGAACCGGCTCGAGAACCCAAAGTAGGGCAGCAAGAAGAAAAATAGCTAACAGGCGATGCTGAATTAAAGTGAGATCGTCAATAGGAATAGCATCGATCGGCATCATCAAAACACCGAGCGGAATTAAAAAGCACACCAGCAATTTCGCCAACGTGTTTACACTCATCTTTGGCATTGGCTGCCCCTCTAAATATTCATTCTAAGCGCAGGATAATTGATTGTGGAATGAGGGTCTTAGAGGCAGGTATGAGTTTGAGAAATAGAGGCTAAATTTCGAACGGAGTTTTGCTTTTTATCAATAAAAAGAGCCCTGAATAAAGGGCTCTTAACGGTGTTTTACTCAATTTTTTAAGGCGTAAGGTGTGCCCATAACGGTTGGCTTACCGTTTTCCATGCTTGCGTCAAACTCAATCGCGTCTTTGGCAAACAGGTTAATAACAGTAGAACCCAGTTTGAAGCGGCCCATCTCTTCGCCTTTTTTCAAGATCACGGCCTTGTCACCCTCTGCTGGGTAATCCCATTTGTAGACAGTGTTTCCACGAGGCGGAGTGATCGTGCCAGCCCATATTTGCTCAATGCTACCAACAATTGTCGCACCAACAAGCACCTGTGCCATTGGACCAAACTCAGTATCGAAGATACACACCACACGCTCGTTACGTGCAAATAGGTTTGGTACGTTTTCTGCTGTCAGAGGGTTTACTGAGAACAGGTCACCTGGTACGTAAATCATTTGGCGCAGAGTGCCGTCACATGGCATGTGTACACGGTGGTAATCGCGCGGAGATAGGTACAATGTCGCAAAAGAACCATCTTTAAATTCGTCAGCTAAATTCGCGTCACCGCCCAGCAATTCTTGTGCTGAGAAGTGATGACCTTTTGCTTGGATAAGTTGACCATCTTCAATAGGGCCAAACTGGCTAACACAAGCGTCGGCTGGATGAGTGATGACGTTTTCGCCTTCAGAAATTGGGCGTGCGCCTTCTTTTAGCTCACGAACGAAAAACTCGTTGAACGTTTTAAAATGCTTAGGATCTGAGTGCTTTGCCTCATCCATATTCACATTGTATTGTTTGATAAACCAACGAATAACTGCTGTTGTTAGACCGCCAGCTTTTGCTGAAGCCAGTTTACCCATTAGGCGAGTGAGGCCGTGTTGTGGGATCCAGTACTGCAGTCCAACTTTAAACTTGTCCATCTTTAATTCCGATACTTCTGTTAGATTCGCGCTTTAGGGCGCGTGATGTTACTGAAATTTAATTTGCTTGTCAGTATTAGGTGAAGACTTTTTACACAGTTACAGCCTTAACTCAATTACAGATCGGCTTTTTTATTACGTGAATACTGACGATTTGCTTTGTTTTCAACCATGCTTTCCAAAATGCGATGATAGTTTTCAAAGCGAGTTTCGTTAATTTCCCCGTTCTCGACAGCTTCGCGTAGAAGGCAGCCTGGGTCATCATTGTGTTTACAATCTCGGAACTTGCAACCGCCTAAATATGGTCGAAATTCAACGAATGCTTTTGTTACTTCTTCTGCTTCCAAATGCCAAAGACCAAATTCACGTACTCCAGGTGAGTCGATCAAATCGCCACCCGTTGGAATGTGGTATAAACGTGCAGCCGTCGTGGTGTGTTGGCCCAAGCCAGAGTTCTCAGAGACTTCGCCTTCTTCCACTTCGCTCTCTAGTTCCGGCATTAACGCGTTGACTAAGCTGGATTTCCCTACGCCTGATTGACCAACAAAGATATTAATTCGATCACGCAGTAGGGTTTCTAGTTCAGCAATGCCTTCTCCAGACTTCTTGCTGACCAGAAGCACTTTATAGCCAATACGTTCATATTCTTTGAGCCATTCTTCATACATTGCACGGTCATCGGCTTCTAGAAGGTCGACTTTATTTAAGACCAACAATGGCGCAATATTCAGTGTTTCTGATGCAACGAGATAGCGGTCAATAATATTTAGCGATAGCTCTGGTAATACCGAAGAGACAATGACCATTTGATCAATATTGGCTGCAACGGGTTTTAGGCCATCGTAATAATCTGGACGAGTGAGCACTGAAGAGCGAGGTTCTACCGCTTCAACAACACCAGAGATGCCCGCCATAGACTCCAATCCTTCGCGCCATAAAACACGATCGCCAGATACTAGAGACTCAATACCACGGCGGAGGTTACAGCGTTGAATTTCGCCTGTTTCAAGGTCTTCAATGTCCGCGTGCTGACCAAAACGAGTGATCACGAGACCTTGCTTGCTGGCGCCTAGCATGTTTTCATCCCACTGGATGGACTCTTCTTGCTTCTTCAAACGCTTTTGTTGGTTGCTACGTACGCGTCGCACCTGACCTTTGGTTAACTTTTTCTTCTTTGCCACAATTCTGTACTTTATGTGAATTTACTCAAATGGTTGAGCCGTACTCTTGGCTCCGTGTATGAGTATCGTGTTTCTCGTATTTTGAGGTATAGTACCTCTTTTATCGATAAACAAATAGGCGGCGTAACCATGTCCTTTAGCGATCAAAACCTAATTTGGGTTGATTTAGAGATGACAGGGCTTGATCCTGAAACGCACAAAATCATCGAAATTGCTTCTATTGTCACGGATAGCGAACTAAATATTTTGGCTGAAGGTCCAGTGTTAGCGATTCATCAGCCGGAAGAAGAACTGGCGAAAATGGACGACTGGTGTACTAATACGCATACGGCAAGCGGTTTGGTGGAGCGCGTTCGAAACAGTCAAATCTCAGAACAAGACGCAGTCGCACAAACCATTGAATTTTTAGAAAAATGGGTGCCAAAAGGGGCGTCGCCAATATGTGGTAACAGCATTGGGCAGGATCGTCGCTTTTTATACAAGCATATGCCTGAGTTGGAAGAGTTCTTCCATTACCGATATGTTGACGTTAGTACTCTTAAAGAACTAGCACGTCGCTGGCAACCTGAGGTGCTAAATGGGTTCACAAAACAGGGAACACATTTGGCCTTGGACGACATTCGTGAGTCCATCGCAGAACTTAAGTACTATCGAGGTACTATTTTCAAGATTTAACTGTTAAGGTTGCGATCCAAATTGTTGTAATTTATATCGCTTTTGATTGCTTTTTCGTCGTTCAGTAAAAAAATAAAGTTTTTTTGAAGGAAGGACTTGCATCACAAAAAAATGCTCTTATAATTCGCAGCCCTAAACAGCGGAAACGTTGTTGATGCGACACTAGCTCAGTTGGTAGAGCGCAACCTTGCCAAGGTTGAGGTCACGAGTTCGAACCTCGTGTGTCGCTCC
>NZ_JAWOTE010000053.1:0-13168 GCF_033338695.1 Vibrio sp. Vb1166
TGTGGTCTGTCTGTCAACAGGAGATTTGAAGAATCCATGCAATTACCAACTTTTCTAGAGGTCTATGAAGGACTCATCAGCACCTCTTCTATCAGCTCCACGGATCCGAGCTGGGATCAGGGCAATGCAAAAGTCATCGAAAAACTCGCATCTTGGTTTAAAGATCTGGGTTTTAGCGTTGAAGTGATCGAAGTCGAGCCAGGCAAGCACAATATGATCGCACGTATGGGTGAGGGTGAAGGTGGCCTTTTACTTGCTGGCCATAGTGATACCGTGCCATTCGATCAAGGGCGATGGAATTTTGATCCGCATAAACTGACGGAAAAAGGCAACCGCTTCTACGGTTTAGGCACAGCAGACATGAAAGGCTTTTTCGCCTTTATTTATGAAGCAGTGAAGAAAGTCGATTGGAGCAAGCAGAGCAAACCACTTTACGTATTAGCCACTTGTGACGAAGAGACCACCATGTTGGGCGCGCGACATTTCACAGCAAACGCCCCATTTAAGCCGGATTACTGCATCATTGGTGAACCCACCAGCCTTGTACCAATTCGAGGTCATAAAGGGCATGTGGCAAATGCCATTCGCGTAACAGGCAAGTCCGGTCACTCATCGGACCCAGCGCTTGGCGTTAACGCTATTGAGATCATGCATGAAGTCATGTTCGCCATGATGCAACTGCGTGACAAATTGATTAAAGAATATCACCATCCGGGTTTTGCCATTCCAAGCCCAACCCTAAATCTTGGACACATTCACGGTGGTGACAGCGCTAACCGTATTTGTGGTTGCTGCGAACTGCATTACGACGTGCGTCCTCTTCCCGGCATTAGCCTTGATGGTTTAGAGAACATGTTGCGCGGAGCATTAAAAGAAGTCGAAGCGAAATGGCCTGGGAGACTGGAGATTATTCCATTGCATGAGCCTATTCCGGGTTACGAATGCCAACATGACCACCCATTTATTGGTGGTGTTGAAGAGATCTGCCAAACCAGTTCAGAAACCGTGAACTACTGTACTGAAGCACCATTTCTACAACAGTTGTGTCCAACCTTGGTGCTCGGCCCTGGGTCAATCGACCAAGCCCATCAACCGGATGAGTTTCTATCCTTCGACTTTATCGACCCCACAATTGATGTGCTTTCAAAGGCGATGGTCAAGTACTGCTGTTAATACGCGTTTAAGCTCGAAAGTCTGTGCAGCTCGATTGAGCTGCATCTTTTTATCTTCACAATTCAGCGCTAGTCTTAACACTTATTTAACTTGTTATTTTGTAATTAATTTTCACTTCTTACTCTATGGCTGCCGTAAATTTGCTCTAAATCAGGAGACAGCGGAATAATTGCAAACTTAGTCTGCTTTATTTGACTATAACTGGTGCTTTTCGCTAGATTGGAGTCTTAACAAGGACAATGGATGTAGTTTTTTTACGAGGCAGGACGACAATGAACGAGAAATACGCCGCACTCAAAAGTAATGTGCGCATGTTAGGCCACTTATTGGGTAACACCATTCGCGATGCCCATGGCGAAGAAATCTTCGAGAAAGTGGAAACCATTCGTAAATTATCCAAATCAGCTCAAGCAGGGAATCAAGCAGACAGGGACAGCTTGATCGAAGAAATCAAACATCTACCTGATGAGCAGCTAACGCCCGTTACTCGCGCGTTTAACCAATTTCTAAACCTCACCAATATCGCTGAGCAATACCACACGATTTCACGCCATTGTGAAGAGCACATTTGTGAACCAGACGCGATTAACTCGCTGTTTTCTAAACTGGTACAAAACGATGTGAGCAAACTGGACACTGCCCAAGCGGTTCGTGATCTAAATATTGAATTGGTATTGACGGCTCACCCAACAGAAATTACGCGCCGTACGATGATCAACAAACTGGTCAAGATAAACGAGTGCTTATCAAAGTTGGAGCTAAGCGATCTTTCTTCTAAAGAGCGCAGAAAAACCGAACGCCGCCTAGAGCAACTGATTGCCCAAGGCTGGCATTCAGACGTGATTCGACAACAACGCCCTACTCCGTTGGATGAAGCAAAGTGGGGCTTTGCGGTCGTTGAAAACTCGCTATGGGAAGCAGTACCGGACTTCCTACGTGAGATGAATGACCGTCTAAAATCTTACCTTGGAGAAGGTTTACCCATTGATGCTCGCCCAGTGCACTTCTCCTCTTGGATGGGCGGTGACCGTGACGGTAACCCGTTTGTTACTCACAACGTTACGCGTGAAGTCTTACTTTTGTCTCGTTGGAAAGCCGCCGATCTTTATCTCAATGACATCAACGAGTTGATCAGCGAGCTGTCTATGACAGTTTCAAACGATCAAGTCCGTGAGCTTGCTGGCGAAGATCAGCACGAACCATACCGTGCGATCCTGAAGCAATTACGCACTCTGCTCAATGAAACCAAAGATATTCTCGATGCTAAGATCCACGGTCAAAAACTGGCCGTTAAAGCACCACTGCAAAAAGTCGAGCAACTTTGGGAACCGTTGTATGCCTGCTACCAGTCACTAAACGAATGTGGCATGGGTGTAATAGCCAACGGCTCATTACTGGATACACTACGCCGCGTAAAAGCATTTGGTATCCATCTTGTACGTCTTGATATCCGCCAAGAGAGCACGCGTCACTCAGACGTCTTGTCTGAACTAACTCGCTACTTAGGTATTGGTGATTACGAACAATGGAGCGAGCAAGATAAGATTGCTTTTCTAACTAACGAGCTGGCATCTAAACGTCCGCTTCTCCCTCGTGATTGGGAACCGTCTGAACCCGTCAAAGAGGTTTTGGATACCTGTAAGATTGTTGCAGCACAACCGCGTGAAGCGTTTGGCGCTTACGTTATTTCAATGGCACGTACCGCCTCTGACGTACTAGCCGTTCATCTACTGCTACAAGAAGCTGGTTGCCCTTACCGCATGGATGTGTGTCCTCTGTTCGAAACGCTAGACGATTTGAACAACGCAGAATCGGTCATCAAGCAGCTTATGGGGATTGACCTTTACCGTGGTTTTATCCAAAACCACCAGATGGTCATGATTGGTTACTCTGACTCAGCGAAAGATGCAGGTGTTATGTCTGCAGGTTGGGCTCAGTATCATGCGATGGAATCGTTAGTTAAAGTGGCTGAAGAAGAAGGCGTTGAGCTAACTTTATTCCATGGTCGTGGGGGCACAGTCGGTCGCGGTGGCGCACCTGCGCATGCTGCGCTTTTGTCGCAACCACCAAAAAGCTTGAAAGGCGGTTTACGTGTAACAGAGCAAGGCGAGATGATCCGCTTTAAACTGGGACTCCCAGATGTCGCAGTAAACAGCTTTAACCTATATGCAAGTGCGATTCTGGAAGCCAACTTGTTACCGCCACCAGAGCCAAAACAAGAATGGCGCGACTTGATGGAAGTGCTATCAGAAGTAAGCTGTGAGTCTTACCGAAATGTGGTTCGTGGCGAGCCAGATTTCGTGCCTTACTTCCGCCAAGCAACACCAGAACTCGAACTCGGCAAGTTGCCACTTGGTTCTCGTCCTGCAAAACGCAACCCTAAGGGCGGAGTAGAAAGCTTACGTGCAATCCCGTGGATCTTCTCATGGAGTCAAAACCGTTTGGTACTTCCTGCATGGCTAGGCGCAGGTGAAGCGATTCAATACTCGATCGATAAAGGCCACCAAGCATTGCTCGAAGAGATGTGCCGCGAATGGCCATTTTTCTCAACTCGTCTCGGCATGCTGGAAATGGTGTACTCGAAGTGTAATATTGATATCTCTCGCTACTACGATGAGCGATTGGTGGATGAGTCGCTCCGTCCACTCGGTGAAAAGCTTCGTGCTCAGCTTCAAGAAGACATCAAAGCGGTACTGAATGTAGAGAACAATGAAAACTTGATGCAGCATGACCCTTGGGGACTCGAGTCTATTCGCTTACGCAATATCTACGTTGAGCCATTGAATATGCTACAAGCAGAGCTGCTATACCGCACGCGTCAAACCGAAGAAGCTTCTGCAAACTTGGAAGAAGCGTTGATGGTGACGATTGCTGGTATTGCTGCAGGTATGCGCAACACAGGCTAATCGTTTCATTTTTAATAGAAAGCTGGGCAAATGCTCAGCTTTTTTTTATCACAGGATAATCGCACCAAAACAAAGGCAGTTAAATATACCACTATAGGCCCAAAAAATACCAAAATAAAAGAATAAAAAACCACAAGTTAACACTATTGATTATTATGTTAGTTTTTTAGGGTAATTTTGTCCTACTATTCCACTTCATGCTTATTATTTATATACTACTTGCCTGCTGAGAGCTCATAAATCCAATCATACCTGCTCCAGCCTTGATGGGACTCCCCATCTCTCTAGGTGATAAACGGCTTTAAGGTGACAGGACCAACATTGTTGGTGCTACTTATACATTAAAAAACTCAAGTGCCAGTAAGAGCGCAGCTGAAAGTATAAGTAGCTTGTTTACAAGTTTATTGACCATTTGGATTGAAGACATGTCATTACCACACGTAATCTTAACTGTTCTTAGCACTCGCGACGCAACCGGTTACGATATCACTAAAGAATTCTCTGCTAGCATCGGTTACTTCTGGAAAGCAAGCCACCAACAGGTGTACCGTGAACTCAACAAAATGGCTGAGAAAGAACTGGTTACTTGCGTATTAGAACCCCAAGAAGGCAAACCAGACCGCAAGGTTTACTCCATTACAGACGCTGGTCGCAGCGCTTTAGGAGAGTGGTTTGATCAACCAACTGCACACCCAACAGTTCGTGATGAGTTTTCAGCGAAATTGATGGCATGTGCCGTTCAACCTGCGGCTCCATTCCGTGACCAACTCGCCGAGCTAGTTGAAGAGTCTCGCAAACTGGTTTCTCACTACAAAGAAATTGAAGCGGCTTACTACGCAACGCCGTCAACTTTAGATAAACAAGCTCGCCTAGAACGTCTAACGCTTCGCCGTAACCTTCTGTTACGTGAAACTTGGATCACTTGGGCAGAAGAAGTTCTAACTGAACTTGAAGTGATTGGTTAAACTCCTTTTGCTTTGATAAAACGAAAAAGGCTTGCCACTTGGCAAGCCTTTTATCTTTTTGAAACCAGATTTACGCACCGACTACTGCGCGAGGACGAACACCCAACGTATGGCATAACGCGTAAGTCATCTCTGCACGGTTTAGTGTGTAGAAGTGAAAATCCTTAACCCCTTCACGACTCAGTACACGCACCATATCAATAGCTTGGCTAGCTCCTACAAGCTGGCGAGTCACCGGATCATCATCCAAGCCATCGAATTGTTTGCTCATCCATCCTGGTACTTTCACATTGTTCTGTGCCGCAAAGCGAGACGCTTGCTTAAAGTTCGATACCGGCAAAATTCCTGGCACAATTTCTACGTCAATTCCTGCTGCGACACAACGGTCACGGAATCGCAGGTAAGACTCAACGTCAAAAAAGAACTGAGTAATAGCACGGTTTGCACCTGCATCTACCTTACGTTTTAGGTTCAATAAGTCAGACTGTGCGCTTTTAGCTTCAGGGTGAACCTCAGGGAATGCAGCAACGGAGATATCGAAATCGTGGCGTGATTTCAGCAGCTCAACCAAATCCGAGGCATACATATCAGGCGCACCGCCACCTGGAGGAATATCACCACGCAGAGCGACGATATTTTCAATACCATTGTTCCAATAGTCATCGGCAATATTAATCAGCTCTTCACGAGTCGCATCAATACAAGTGAGATGGGGAGCGGCAACCAATCCGGTTGTTGCTTTAATTTCTTTAATGATGGAGTGTGTTCTGTCACGCTCGCCGGAGTTCGCACCGTAAGTCACAGAAACAAATTTAGGTTGAAGCGTTTTAAGACGGTGCACTGAATTCCAAAGTGTTTCTTCCATCTTAGCGCTGCTTGGCGGAAAAAACTCAAACGATACATTGATGTTATCTGATAACTCAGCAATATTCTGGTTCAAGGCGTCGATATGGCCTGCGTGCGTATATCCCATCTTACTCTCCCTGCGGCACTCCGCCACGAAAACAAATCCTTAAAATCGACGTTTAGACGTCTATATGTCTACAGAATGTATTGAATACGATTTAATGTCAACCTTGTAATTATGAATTTTTCTCAAGTTAATAATGAAGATAGTTCAAGTTTCTACTTGAGCATCATCTCACCATTTTGCACGGGTTATGACTTCAGTATGGCACTGATAGGGGAATAAAAAACCCTGGATTAATTCCAGGGTTTTTAGGTCAATCGCAACTTTAAAATAAACCAGCCAATCGGTTGAGGTCGGATTGAATAGCGCCGGCTGTCACTTCTCTGCCTGCGCCTGGTCCTCGAATGACCAGAGGGTTATCTTTGTACCACTTGCTCTCTATGGCAAAAATGTTATCGCATGGCAATAAGTTGGCGAGCGCGTGCTCACGAGATAACGCTTCGACTCCCACCGTTGCTTTACCATTTTTTTCTAAACGCGCCACATAGCGAAGCACTTGATCGTTTCTCTGTGCTTTTGTCAGACGCTCTTGAAGTATTTCACTCAACAACGCTCCATTATCGAAGAAATCATCTAAGCTCAGTTCTCTTAATTCTTCTGGCACCAAAGACTCAACTTTAACGCTGTCTGGTTCTATATCTAGGCCCGACTCTCGAGCCAAGATGACTAACTTGCGCATTACATCGGAGCCATCTAAATCAGAACGAGGATCAGGTTCGGTTAAACCTTGCTGCCAAGCAAGATCGACTAAATCATTAAATGGCACAGAACCATCAAACTGTTGGAACAGCCATGATAGCGTCCCCGAGAAAATACCCGATAGAGCGACGATTTCATCCCCACTTTCACGAAGATCTCGCACGGTATGGTTTATCGGTAACCCAGCACCAACCGTTGCGTTGTATAGCCAATGACGACCAATTTTAGCGAATGCATCTTGAACCTGATGGTAGTACTGGCTATCTGCGGAACCGGCCACTTTGTTAGCGGAAATCAAATGAATGCCTTGCTGTGCGATTTCTACGTAGCGCTGAGCTAACTCTTTACTCGCGGTAACATCAAGCACGACGGCTTCATCATAGCTTTTAAGCGCTCCCAAACGTGCCAGCCAATCCCCATTGTTTGCTATGCTTTCATCATCAAATCGTTCAGCAACACTCGCCGCCTCAATACCTTGCTCATCGAACCAATAGGTTTGGCTATCCACAACCGCGACAAGATCAAAGCTCATACCATGACGTTTTTCGAGCTCACTTTTTTGCGTAGCAAATAAATTTAGCCAACTAGAACCAATATTACCCTTGCCACATAAAGCCACTGCCACGCGTTTTTGCGCTTGGAACAACTGGCTATGAATCGTTTGAACCAACGCCTCGGTATCAGTACGGCGCAAAACAGCGACTAGGCTCAGCCCTGAGTCTGTTTCAGAGATAAATTCTACCGGAGAGTGCTTTAGCTTCTGATAAAAGCCAAAGCAATGATTGGCGTTTTTCGTAACGCCTGCACCTACCGCAGCTAAGAGCGAGTAACCTTCTTTTAGCTTAATTTCTGCCTCTACTGCAAGCTCTTGCAAGTGTTTCAATGCACCACCGGCGATTTCTGCGGTGTAAGCCAAGCGTAGCGTATGCTGATCGGATTGAGCTTCAAATGCCAATGGCTCTAATTGCGCGCGCTGCAACGCTTGTAATACATCACTCTGTGTTTTTTCGAAGTCGTGCCCATGCATAAAAGACAACTGCACCAATAAAACATCATCCAGTGAAGTAATAATTTTAGCGCCACGACCAGATGCCAATACACGCTCAATACGAGTAGAACCCGACTCTGGCAGATAGCTACACTTGAGATTAAGGTCCATGGTACTTTGCGCCACAGGCTGAAGCGTACGACTGTGTAGCACTGGGGCAGCTAAGCGAGCAAGTTCACTGGCTTCATCCAATCGAAGTAACGGTAATAAACAAGCGTCAGACACCAAACGTGGATCGGCACTATAAACACCAGCAACATCACTCCAAATCGTGACAGTACTGACTTCAGCAAGCGCGCCTATGACCGTTGCAGAATAGTCAGAGCCGTTACGACCAAGTAGAATGGTTTCTCCTGCCTCGTTCTGAGCCATAAAGCCAGTAATTACCACACGTTTATGGTTATGCTGCGCGAGGACCTCTTTAATTAAAGGGTATGAACGAGCGCGATCAACCTCTGGTTGAGTTCCCGCTTCTGCACGTAAAAACGCTCGTGCATCTTGTGCAACCGCAGGGATAGAACGTTGAGATAATAACGCGGCCAATAGGCGAGCAGACCATACTTCTCCGTGCCCCAGTACCGCGGCTTTTTGCGCATTAGTGAGTGGTGCAGTCAGCTCCGAGAGAGTACTGAACTCATCATGTAATAAAGCTAACAGCTCTTCTTTTGCTTCACTCTCCAACAAGCTTTCTATTAGCTCAGTTTGGAACTGTCTCAAGCTTTGAAGCGCTTCATGCGCAATTCGGCCATCTTTATTTAACCCTTCCAAAAACTCAATCAAGCGATTAGTGGTTTTTCCTGCAGCAGAGACGACCACAAGATCATTTTCTGTCGAATACTCTTTGAGAATACCCACAACGCGTAAGTAGCATTCTGGGTTTGCTAAGCTACTGCCACCAAACTTATGCAGCTGACGTTGTACAGTCATTGTTATCGTCTCCTATTACTGGGTAGCTTTAGCGAACGCTTGTTCTAAATCTGTGATGAGGTCTTGTGCATCTTCCAAACCGACAGACAAACGCAATAGTTGATGAGAGACCCCAGCCTCCGCCAGTGCCTCCTCACCCATTGCACGGTGAGTCATGGATGCCGGGTGGCAAATCAAACTTTCTACACCACCTAATGATTCAGCTAATGAAAACAGTTGGAGCTCTTTCACAAACACCTTTAGCTGCTCAAACGAACCAGCAAACTCAAAACTCAACATAGAGCCAAAGCCCGTTTGCTGCTTTTTAGCAATGTCGTGACCTGGATGTTCCGGCAGGCTTGGATGATAGATAGTTTTAACTAACGCTTGTTTCTGTAGGTAAGCCAGTACCTGCTGTGAGCTCTCTTCATGTACTTTCATACGAGCACCAAGCGTACGAATACCTCGCAGTGTCATGTAACTATCGAAAGGTGTGCCCGTTGCACCAATACAATTGCCCCACCATGCAAGCTCTTCTGCATGCGCTTCTGTGTTGGTGATGATTACCCCACCAATTACGTCCGAATGACCGTTGATGTACTTTGTTGTGGAGTGGATAACAAAATCCGCACCTAGCTCTAAAGGTTTTTGGTACACGGGTGTCAAAAAGGTATTGTCCACCGCAACTAACGCGCCGACTTGTTTCGCTTTTTCACAAGTAGCTGCAATATCCACTACGCGAACCAGAGGGTTTGACGGAGTTTCTAGCAAAATGAGTTTTGGTTTTTGTGCCAATGCAGCATCTAAAGCCTGTTCGTCTGATTGATCGACAAACTGAACCTTAAAATCGCCTTTGTTAGCTCGGGTATTAAAAAGACGATAGGTACCACCATAACAATCGTGAGGAGCAATAATGAGATCATCTGGGCCGAGAAAAGCGGAAACCCATAAATTTAATGCCGACGTACCGCAGTTAGTAACAACCGCTCCTTTTCCAGACTCAAGTTCAGATAGCGCACTTTCCAACAGTCCGCGGTTTGGATTACCAGATCGTGTGTAATCATACTTGGGCACTTCACCAAAAGCAGGAAAACCATAGTTAGTGGAAAGATAAATAGGTGGAACGACAGCATGATATTGGCTGTCTGATTCAATACCAGTGCGTACTGCAATGGTCGCAGGTTTGCGAGTGCTCATGGGTGTATCCTTTCACGGGTAATGACTTCTAAATAGGAATGCGCTATATCTAATGAGTAACATAAAGTGATCAACACGCTTCCTTTGCTGTTATGTTCACTTTACTCGTCAAAAAATGAGACGTCAACACTTCTAGACGTCTATATGTCTTTGCTTATGGCGGTAAATGCAGCTAAAATCAGCACCTAAATTATTTTTAACCGATTACATAAATGAAGGTGTGCAATGGCTGACTGGAATGGCGAATACATTAGCCCATATGCAGAGCACGGCAAAAAAAGCGAACAAGTAAAAAAAATTACCGTCTCTATCCCGCTAAAAGTTTTAAAGGTGCTAACTGATGAGCGTACTCGCCGTCAGATCAATAACTTACGCCATGCAACCAATAGCGAATTGCTATGCGAGGCATTTTTGCACGCGTACACAGGTCAGCCACTTCCGACAGATGAAGACCTTCGTAAAGACCGTCCTGATGATATTCCAACAGAAGTAAAAGCGCTGATGACGGAAATGGGCATCGAATTTGAGTCATTCGACGAAGAATAAAAAAGCCTGATAAAAGGTTTCAGGTAATAACTCTTGCCTCGAGCCAAATGGATGACATAAAAAATGGGACGCAATAGCGTCCCATTTTTTGTGTATCACATCTGAAAGATATATTACTCTGCCATGTAGTTTTCAGGCATCTCGATACGAGCTACACCTGAATTAACCGCCGCCTGAGCAACCGCTTTTGCAACACGTGGTAGCAAACGTGAATCCATTGGTTTTGGAATAATATAGTCCGCACCAAACTCTAGCTTATCAACACCGGCAGCCTTCAATACGGCTTCAGGTACAGGCTCTTTTGCTAGCTCGCGAATCGCCTCAACGGCTGCAAGTTTCATTTCATCATTGATTTCACTTGCACGCACATCAAGAGCACCGCGGAAAATGAATGGGAAACACAATACGTTGTTAACTTGGTTAGGATAATCACTACGGCCAGTACCCATGATCAAGTCATCACGAACTGCGTGAGCAAGTTCCGGCTTGATTTCAGGATCCGGGTTAGAACATGCGAATACGATTGGCTTATCAGCCATCAACTTCAACGCTTCCGCTGGCAACAGGTTTGGACCAGATACACCTAGGAACAGATCTGCACCTTCAATTACGTCTTCTAGTGTGCGCTTATCTGTATTGTTCGCAAATAACTGCTTATATTCATTAAGGTCATCACGACGAGTGTGAATCACACCTTTGCGATCTAGCATGTAGATTTTTTCGCGCATTGCACCGCATTTGATCAGAAGCTCCATACACGCTACAGCGGCAGCGCCAGCGCCAAGACAAACAATTGTTGAATCTTCAAGTTTCTTACCTTGAAGTTCGATTGCATTCAGCATACCCGCTGCCGTTACAATAGCAGTACCATGTTGATCATCGTGGAATACTGGTACATCACAACGCTCAATCAGACGCTTTTCAATCTCAAAACAGTCTGGTGCTTTAATATCTTCAAGGTTGATACCGCCAAAAGTGTCTGCAATGCTCGCAACAGTATCAACAAATTCATCGATCGTGCGGTGCTTAACTTCAATATCAATAGAGTCAAGACCTGCGAAACGCTTAAACAGTAACGCTTTACCTTCCATCACTGGCTTAGATGCAAGTGGACCTAGGTTACCTAGACCTAGAATAGCGGTACCGTTAGAAATAACAGCAACCATGTTCCCTTTTGCAGTGTACTTGTACACGTTATCCGGGTTTTGTGCGATTTCACGCACTGGCTCTGCAACACCAGGGCTGTAAGCAAGGGCAAGATCACCCGCCGTTTCCGCAGGCTTTGTAAGTTCGACAGCAATCTTTCCTGGAGTTGGATAAGCATGGTAATCCAATGCTTTTTGGCGATGTTCTTCTTCTGGAGTGGCTGCTTGGTGGTTGTCTTCAGACATGGACGTTTCTCTTTTTTATTTTTAGGTAAGGGGGCATAAATTCTATCGGATAGAAATCAAACTTCATAGGCAAGATTGCGAGCAATATCCTTAAAAAGCCGATAATAAAAGAGATTAGACCAGATAACGGGGTTAAGCACCTGATTTTCGAGTCAGGTGCTCTTTCTTCTTACTATTATTGGAGTATGCAAACTCAGAAAGTATCGTTACTCTTCGTCCACGTATTGCGCTTGGAGATAATTCTCAATACCAGACATTTCAATCAAGCCAAGTTGCGTCTCTAGCCAATCAACATGTTCTTCTTCATCTTCAAGAATATCTTGGAAGAGATCTCGAGACACATAATCTCGAATGTCTTCAGCGTAGGCAATCGCATCTTTTAAATCTGGAATAGCCGCCATTTCAAGCTTTAAGTCACACTCGAGCATTTCCTTGGTATCTTCACCAATCATCAACTTACCTAAATCTTGTAGGTTCGGTAGGCCTTCAAGGAATAAAATACGCTCAATTAGATGATCGGCATGCTTCATCTCATCGATAGATTCGTGATATTCCTTGTCTGCTAGGTGCTTTAAGCCCCAGTCTTTATACATTCGGGCGTGAAGAAAATACTGATTAATAGCGACGAGCTCGTTACCGAGCACTTTATTGAGATGTTGAATGATGATTGGATCGCCTTTCATGACAAAACCCTCCTCTTTGGCTTCATTTAAATGTAGAAGCAAATGAGAAGGTGTCAAAATGTAAGGCAAATAATTACTGCATACTTACAGCAATTAGCTGGCTTGTTTAAATTCCGTGTAACTAGTTTCCGCTAAAATTTCCTTGGCCTGTCTGATGCACTTACCACATTGGCTGCCCAATGCCGTGCACTTTTTGATTCCTTTAATATCTGTTACGCCTTCATCTATCGCCAACTTCCTAATTTTTTTGTCGGAGACACCATGGCAAAGACAAACGTACATACTCAAAAAACCTATAAAACTAATCTGTGACAAACAATATAAACAAGAATAGTTCTTGTTACCAGTCGCATTATGGTGTCCGCTCAGAATATTTGGTTATAAAGATTTTACCGCTGCAGGAAAAGATCAAAGGGTTAAGAGGGGTGAGTAAAAGCGTTAAGAAACAAAGCCGGTAAAACTCTGTTTTTAAATCGAAAAAGTGACGTCTTTTATTTCAACACTTATAACTAAATGTAATCTAGAAATGAAAAAGGGAAGCCTAAGCTTCCCTTTTCGATGCGCTTTCTTCAAAAAGAAGAACAGTGCAAGATTTCGTTTAATTCGTTATGAATTAGTCGAAGATCTTAGCAACAACACCAGCACCTACTGTACGGCCACCTTCACGGATCGCGAAACGTAGAC
>NZ_JAWOTE010000054.1:0-12672 GCF_033338695.1 Vibrio sp. Vb1166
ATGAGTCCTTCATAGACCTCTAGAAAAGTTGGTAATTGCATGGATTCTTCAAATCTCCTGTTGACAGACAGACCACAAAAATGTAAAACACATATTAAATCATATTTAATGAATAAAAAATCAAAATAAAGCAGAAATTAAATATGAATAGTCATTTGAGCCTTTAAGTATATGGATGTCACACAATGCTAAAAACCACGATTATTGGAGCCAGCGGTTACACCGGCGCAGAGTTAGCGTTAATGGTTAATAAACACCCACAACTCACGCTATCAGGTTTATACGTTTCCGCCAACAGTGTTGATGCGGGAAAGAGCATCGCGCAGCTGCACGGTAAGCTAGCGGGCATCATTGATATGCCAGTTTTACCACTAACGGATCCACTGCAAATCGCTCAAGAATCGGACGTGGTGTTTTTGGCAACGGCTCACGAAGTCAGCCATGATTTAGCCCCAACTTTCTTGGAGGCAGGCTGTCAGGTATTCGATTTATCGGGTGCATTCCGTGTGAAAAGTGAAGGCTTTTACGACACTTTTTATGGCTTCGCACATCAACATAACAACTGGCTAGATAAAGCAGCATACGGCTTAGCAGAATGGAACCAAGAATCAATAAAAACCACTCCTTTGATTGCAGTAGCAGGTTGCTACCCAACCGCTTCACAGCTTGCAATCAAACCTTTATTAGAACATGCGTTGCTCGATACCAACCAATGGCCAGTGATCAACGCAACCAGTGGTGTATCTGGTGCAGGGCGTAAAGCCTCCATGGTTAACAGCTTCTGTGAAGTGAGCTTGCAACCTTATGGTGTATTTAACCATCGTCACCAGCCAGAGATTGCTCAGCACTTGGGTTGCGATGTGATTTTTACTCCGCACCTCGGCAACTTTAAACGCGGCATTCTTGCCACTATCACCATGAAGCTTGCGCAAGGTGTGACAGAAGCACAAGTGGCACAGGCGTTTGAACAAGCTTATCAAGGCAAGCCTGCGGTGCGTCTTAAAGGCGACGGTATTCCACGTATTCAGGATGTCGAAAATACCCCTTTCTGTGATATCGGCTGGAAGGTACAAGGCGAACACATCATTGTGATTTCAGCTATCGACAACCTACTTAAAGGTGCATCGAGTCAAGCGATGCAATGTCTCAATATTCATTACGGTTACCCAGAACTGACAGCGTTGCTGTAGTCGTTGAAAGAGGGAAATGCGATGACGCAAACCAATCAAGCTCCTTTAGTCATTAAGCTAGGTGGTGCAGCTCTATCATGCACTCAAACCTTAAGCCAACTTTTTGGTGCCATTGCGGCTTACCAAAAATCGGCACAGCGACAAATCGCCATCGTTCATGGCGGTGGCTACCTAGTTGATGAGTTGATGGCAAAGCTTCAGCTTGAAACCGTTAAGAAAAACGGTTTACGCGTAACGCCTTACGATCAAATTCCTGTGATTGCAGGCGCGCTTGCAGGCACTGCGAATAAGTTACTTCAAGGTCAAGCGATTGCGGACGGTCTTAACGCTGTGGGCCTTAGCCTTGCGGATGGTGGTTTGTGTCTTGTTGAAGAACTTGACCCAGAACTCGGCGCGGTAGGCAAAGCATCACCGGGTGACTCAGCACTATTACAAGCGGTGCTAAACACAGGTGCACTGCCGATCATCAGTTCAATTGGTTTAACCAAAGATGGCCAGATGATGAATGTGAATGCTGATCAAGCAGCAGTCGCGGTTGCGGGCGCATTAGATGCGGAGTTGGTCCTGTTATCAGACGTGAGTGGTGTATTAGATGGAAAAGGCCATTTGATCAAAACCCTGTCAGAGCAGCAAGCTAACTCGTTGATCGATGGACATGTGATCACCGATGGCATGATCGTCAAAGTTAAAGCCGCTTTGGAGGCCGCCAATGATCTTGGCCGTCCAATTGAAGTCGCGACCTGGCGTTACCCAGAAAAATTAGCACAGTTATTCGCTGGTGAAAGTATTGGTACTCAATTCTTGCCTCAATAAGCATCAGCAAAAGAATTCAATATTAGGAAGTCGCAGTTGGCACTGACCGCCGAGCGCAGCGCCAGTTAAGTTTGGAGAAAAAACATGAGCAAAGTGAACGTAAATAAAGTGGTAGTCGCATACTCAGGCGGTCTAGATACTTCAGTAATCATCCCGTGGCTAAAAGAGAACTACGACTGTGAAGTAGTGGCTTTCGTTGCCGATGTTGGTCAAGGTGCCGAAGAGCTAGAAGGCATTGAAGCGAAAGCAAAAGCCTCTGGTGCTTCTGAGTGTTACATCGCTGACTTGAAAGAAGAAATGGTCGCAGACTACATTTACCCAACGCTAAAAACCGGCGCGTACTACGAAGGTAAGTACCTGCTAGGTACATCAATGGCGCGTCCAATCATTGCCAAAGCGCAGGTTGAAGTGGCACGTAAAGTGGGCGCGGACGCTCTGTGTCATGGCTGTACAGGTAAAGGTAACGACCAAGTACGTTTTGAAGGCGCATTCGCAGCACTAGCACCGGACTTACAAGTGATTGCACCTTGGCGTGAGTGGGACCTAGTGAGCCGTGAAGAGTGTTTGGATTACCTAGCTGAGCGTAATATTCCTTGCTCTGCGTCTCTTACTAAGATCTATTCACGTGATGCAAACGCATGGCACATTTCGACGGAAGGCGGCGTTTTAGAAGATACGTGGAACGCACCAAACGAAGACTGCTGGGTGTGGACTGTCGACCCAGAGCAAGCGCCAAATGAAGCGGAATACGTCACGCTGAAAGTAGAAAAAGGTGAAGTGGTCGAAGTTGATGGTGAAGTGATGACACCATACAACGCACTGGTTTACCTAAACGAGAAGGGCGCTAAGCACGGTGTTGGCCGTATCGATATCGTGGAAAACCGTCTTGTTGGAATGAAGTCTCGTGGTTGCTATGAAACACCGGGAGGCACCATCATGATGGAAGCGCTGCGTGCTGTAGAGCAGCTTGTGCTAGACAAATCATCATTCGAATTCCGTGAGGAGCTAGGTCTAAAAGCGTCTCACCTTGTATACGATGGCCGTTGGTTTACGCCACTATGTAAATCGATCCTTGCCGCTTCAGAAGAGCTAGCGCAAGACGTTAACGGTGAAGTGGTTGTTAAGCTCTACAAAGGTCAAGCGACAGTGACGCAAAAACGTTCTGACAACAGCTTGTATTCAGAAGAGTTCGCGACTTTTGGTGAAGATGAAGTTTACGACCAAAGCCATGCAGGTGGGTTTATCCGTCTTTACTCGCTATCAAGCCGTATTCGTGCATTGAACAGCCAGAAGAAATAATCCCTTAACATCCATCTCGGATTGAATAAAGACCCGCCATTTATAGGCGGGTCTTTTGGTTTCTAAAAGCGGGTATCTAAAGTTAGTTTGAATATATATGTAAGAATATTGAATTTATACTTTATTTTTTATCGAAATTGCCGTAACGTTGACCCATAAGAAAAAGTGAGCAAATGACCATCAAATTGGTTACTACTCATTCGAGAACGTTAGAGTAAGCAATAGTCATCAGGAGAGACGCAATGGCATTATGGGGCGGAAGATTTACCCAAGCGGCAGACACCAGATTTAAAGAGTTCAATGATTCGTTGCGTTTTGACTACCGATTGGCTGAGCAAGACATCGTAGGTTCAATCGCATGGTCTAAAGCTCTGCTTTCTGTTGATGTGCTATCGGCAGAAGAACAGCAGAAACTGGAACTTGCTTTAAATGAGCTGAAGTTAGAAGTGATGGAAGACCCTCACCAAATTCTTCGCTCTGATGCAGAAGATATCCACTCTTGGGTTGAACAGCAGCTAATCAGTAAAGTGGGAGATTTAGGTAAAAAACTCCACACTGGGCGTTCTCGGAATGACCAAGTCGCCACAGACTTGAAACTTTGGTGTCGTCAGCAAGGTCAGCAATTATTGATTGCTTTAGATCGCCTACAAGCACAAATGGTCCATGTTGCTAAACAGCACCAAGGCACCGTATTGCCAGGCTATACTCATCTTCAGCGTGCTCAACCTGTAACCTTTGCTCACTGGTGCTTGGCTTATGTTGAAATGTTCGAGCGTGACTACTCTCGTCTGAATGATGCCTTACAGCGTCTCGACACTTGTCCACTTGGCTCGGGTGCGTTAGCGGGAACGGCTTATCCGATTGATCGCGAACAATTAGCACATAATCTCGGTTTCCACCGTGCTACGCGTAATTCACTCGATTCGGTTTCAGATCGTGATCATGTGATGGAACTGATGTCGGTGGCGTCGATTTCTATGCTTCACCTTTCTCGTCTTGCAGAAGATATGATCTTCTACAATTCAGGCGAGTCAAACTTCATTGAGTTAGCGGATACGGTGACATCTGGTTCGTCATTAATGCCACAGAAGAAAAACCCAGATGCACTTGAGTTGATCCGTGGTAAGACAGGGCGTGTCTATGGCGCATTATCGAGCATGATGATGACAGTTAAAGCCTTGCCATTGGCGTACAACAAAGACATGCAGGAAGATAAAGAAGGGTTGTTTGACGCTTTAGATACATGGAACGACTGCATGGAAATGGCAGCTCTGTGTTTTGACGGTATTAAAGTGAATGGCGAGCGCACACTAGAAGCGGCGAAACAAGGTTACGCAAACTCGACTGAGTTGGCTGATTACCTAGTGGCGAAAGGCATCCCATTCCGTGAAGCTCACCACATCGTCGGTGTCGCGGTCGTTGGTGCTATTGCTAAAGGCTGTGCGCTGGAAGAATTGTCTCTGCAAGAGCTAAAAGCCTTCTCTGAGGTGATTGAAGATGATGTGTATGACATTCTGACTATCGATTCGTGTTTGGAAAAGCGTTGTGCTTTGGGGGGTGTTTCGCCTCACCAGGTCGCTTACGCGGTAGAACAAGCGGATAAGCGCCTGAGCCAGCGTGACAGCTCGGCGGTGAAAGTGCGTCCTGCACGTTTGACGGACATTGAAACGTTGGAAGGTATGGTTGCTTACTGGGCGAACCTTGGTGAGAATCTTCCGCGCTCTCGTAATGAGCTCGTGAGAGATATTGGCTCTTTCGCGGTGGCTGAGCATCATGGTGAAGTGACGGGTTGCGCTTCTCTATATGTGTATGACTCAGGGTTGGCTGAAATACGCTCTCTTGGTATCGAAGCGGGCTGGCAAGGCCAAGGGCAGGGCAGTGCGATTGTGAACTATTTGGTTGAGAAAGCGCGCCAGATGGCGATCAAGAAAGTCTTTGTTCTAACGCGAACGCCTGAGTTCTTTATGAAGCAAAGCTTTTTACCGACATCGAAGTCATTACTGCCGGAGAAAGTTCTGAAAGATTGCGATCAGTGCCCACGTCAACATGCATGTGATGAGGTAGCGCTTGAGATCAATTTAATGGAGCAAGTGATCCAAAAAACGCATGTGGCATGAACTGAAGTTGTGGAGTGATTTTATTAGCATTCAATGACATAGTCATTTTCCTGTTTACTTACATCAGTATTCGCTAAAAAAATCGAAAAAATTTGGAACCTTTGAGAGGAAGCCCGGTCTATTAAAGTACCACTGCTTTTTCTTAGAAGAATCTAAGAGAGCCCCAGAACTGACATTGGTTTTGGGGCTTTTTTCTATCTGTCACTTTTCTCTTTTTTATTCGCCTTTTTTTGTCCCCGTCGACGCTGCCAAGGCAAGATGACAAAACGCATCCATAAGTGTAAAAACAACAAAACGTTGAAAGCGAAGCCGGCAAAGATCAAAGCGATCGACTCGATGCTTTGTGGATCATCTTTGAGCGTAAACCACCATACAATCCAACACAGTACAGAAAGTACCGTCAATTGATCCAAGCATCGTTGGCAACGTCCAAGTTTTTTCCAAAACCAATGTTCTTCGCAGCGGCGACAAGTCATAGTGTTTTCCAAACCATTAGTGTTGCTTCAGATTATATATCTAACTAAATGGTGGAAAGCGTTTCTTACACGGGCTTAGATCGCCATGACACAACCAAAAATGGAAAGTTAGCTTTGTAAAAGCTTTGTGGCACGTAATTGATGTATGGTGCGCTGTCAGTCTTTAACAGGAAATATAATGATGTCGACAGAGTTGAAACTTGCGCTGAGTATCGCTGGTGGGTTCTTTATGATCGGTGTTGTCGCGATTTGTATGGTCAGCCGCTATGCAATGATGGCAGCGTAAGAGAGATTTCATTGCGCCGAAGTAGTAAAGCAAAGCCTCGTTGATGACGAGGCTTTGCTTTATATTTAGATAGAAGCCTGAAAGCGTTAGCAGCCAGGGCCGCAGTCAAGACAATGTTTCACCATTTCTGGCCCTAAGTGTAGTTTTGCATTCAAATCACGTAGAGCGGTGCGGACGCCTTCTTCAATCACTGGGTGATAGAAGGGCATATCTAACATCTCAGAAATCGTCATCCTATTTTGGTGCGCCCACGCTAAAAGGTGCGCAAGATGCTCTGCATTCGGGCCCATCATTTCTGCACCTAAAAAACGTCCAGTGCCTTGCTCTCCGTAGACATGCAGAATACCTTTATTACGAAGCATGACGCGCGAACGTCCTTGATTTTCAAACGAGACTTCACCGGTTGCGAAACATCCACATGTGCCTAGACGTGTTTGTAGTTGTTTATATGTTTCGCCAACCATAGCAATTTGTGGGTCGGAGAACACGGCTGAAATTGGTGAGCGACGCAGACCCGCACGAATATCTGGGAAACGGCCTGCGTTGTCTCCAGCAATACGGCCTTGGTCAGCGGCTTCGTGCAGCAGTGGAATTTGGTTACTTGCATCACCTGCGATGAAGATGCTCTCTACCGAAGTTTGCAATGTATAGTGATCCGCCGTTGGTACGCCACGTTCATCGAGCGCCACATTGGTGTTCTCGATCGTCAGCTTATCTACGTTTGGACGACGACCCGTTGCAGCCAATACGTAATCGACAACGAAAGTTTCTAATTCGCCATCATGGTTGATGAATTGGATTTCGACCTTGTCTTCGCCGTCATTGTCTGACGAAGCAATGCGTTTCATGCTTTCGACTTTTACATCTGCATCAAGGTAGAACTCTTCCTTAAAGGCTTTATCTGCATACGCCATCACCTCTGGGTCTGTCAGTGGGCCCACTTGTCCTCCAATGCCAAAGAGCTTCACGTTTACTCCTAGGCGGTGTAAAGCCTGACCCAATTCAAGGCCGATGACTCCTGGGCCAAATACTGCCACGGACTCTGGTAAGTCATCCCAGTCAAATACATCATCGTTAATCACTAGGCGATCACCCAGTTCATTCCAAGCTGCCGGATATGCTGGACGAGATCCTGTCGCAATAACAATGCGCTGTGCGGTGACCTGAGTATGATCATCTATGATGAGAGTGTGGTCATCGGCAAACTTCGCGTAGCCCGATAGTTTGTCTTCAGCGGGAATATCATCGACACTTTCAAGCACAAAGCCAACAAAACGATCGCGTTCGCGCTTTACACGATCCATAACTTCTCGTCCGTTAATTCGTACTTCACCTTGCGGGTGTATCCCAAATCCAGGTGCTTTTTCGATTTGATGAACACTTTCTGCTGCCGCAATTAACAGCTTAGACGGCATGCATCCGACACGAGCACAAGTTGTTCCGTAGGGACCGCCCTCAATCATTACCACGCTGTTGGTATGAGCTTTTGCTGCTCGATAAGCACCAAGACCAGCCGTCCCGCCACCAATAACCGCTACGTCGACATTAACTTGTTTCATCGTGAACTCTCGCTTTTGTTTTAAGCCAAGCTAGCTACATTGAGCTTGGAGAGTGAATTGGATAGTTGAATCTGGATAAGTAGTCACCTTATTGGTAGATGACTACTTATCTAGACTAGTAGAAGAAGTGGTTTAGGGTTGGCCTCCGAGCCAAAAGGCACCGGAGACCGAGGGTGTAGGCTATGGACAGCTTAGCCTAGATACGCTTCTAGCTCTTCGCTACCGCCGATGTGCTTGCCACCGATAAAGACTTGTGGAACAGTCGTGCGACCAGATATAGCTCGTAGACTAACTGTTGTTGCGTCTTTACCCAGAATCACTTCTTCATATTGAAGACCGTGGTCAATCAGATTTTGTTTCGCTTTCATACAGAAAGGGCAGCCTGGTTTAGTGAACACCGTGATGGATTCTTGCGTTTTGTAGTCAGGCGCTATGTAGTTCAGCATCGTATCTGCGTCTGACACCTTGAATGGGTCACCTGGTTCGTTTGGCTCAATGAACATTTTTTCCACTACGCCATCTTTTACTAGCATGCTGTAACGCCATGAACGTTTGCCAAAGCCGATGTCATTTTTATCCACTAACATACCCATGCCATCGGTGAATTCACCATTACCATCCGGGATGAAGGTAATGTTTTCTGCTTCTTGGTCTTGTTTCCATGCATTCATCACGAACGTATCATTGACCGAGACACAAATAATCTCATCCACTCCGTGCTCTTTAAATACAGGGAACAATTCGTTGTAACGAGGTAGATGGCTTGATGAACAGGTTGGAGTAAATGCACCCGGTAAGCTAAATACGATAACGGTCTTACCTTTAAATAGTTCATCGGTCGTTACATTCACCCAAGAGTCACCTTGACGAACTGGAAAAGTAACTTGAGGGACTTGTTGACCTTCTTTAGATACAAACATAATGATTTCCTTTAACTATTTTAAATTATGCGTATAGAGCTTAGCGTTTTTCGTCGCTCTGTTTCGTTTTGTTGAGCCCATTATTGTAAAAACCCTTTGATAGCTCTAATCGTTTGGTGTTATGGTTTTGATAGGTATTAGCTATTGTTAAAGAAGCGAAGCGTGAATTATGAATATTCGAGATTTTGAGTACTTAGTTGCACTTGCGGAACATAAGCACTTTCGCAAAGCGGCAGAGGCATGTTTTGTTAGCCAGCCAACATTGAGTGGGCAAATTCGTAAACTAGAGGACGAACTCGGGACCACGCTTTTAGAGCGAAGCAGCCGACGTGTTTTGTTTACCGATTCAGGGTTACAGCTGGTGGAGCAGGCTAAACGCATCTTAAGTGAAGTGAAAACCTTCAGAGATATGGCAAGCGGTCAAAGCGGAGCCATGACTGGACCGATGCATATTGGTTTCATCCCGACGGTTGGGCCTTATCTACTACCCAAAATTCTGCCGCAGATAAAAGAAGCATTTCCTGAGCTGGAGCTATTTCTGCACGAAGCTCAAACACATCAATTAGTGCGTCAATTGGAAGAAGGCAAACTAGATTGCTTAGTTTTAGCTTCGGTTGATGAAACTGCGCCATTTAAAGAGATCGAAGTGTATCAAGAGCCATTAAGTGTCGCAGTGCCATGTGACCACGAGTGGGCCTCTCTCGACCATGTTGATATGTTGGAGCTGAATGGTAAAACCGTTTTAGCGTTGGGAGACGGCCACTGTCTGCGAGATCAAGCGTTAGGTTTTTGTTTTGCCGCTGGTGCAAAAGACGATGAGCGTTTTAAAGCCACCAGCTTGGAGACGTTACGCAATATGGTTGCTGCCGGTGCGGGGATTACGTTATTGCCTCAGCTTTCTATCCCTAATGAGAAGCAAAAAGATGGCGTATGCTACGTACCAGCTGTTAACCCAACCCCCTCGCGTAATATCGTGCTCGTATACCGTCCGGGCTCACCATTACGAGCTAGGTTTGAAGCTTTAGCAGCGAAGATTAAAGAGGTGTTGGCTTCTTATCCATCATTGAATGCTGCAGCATAAAAAGCAGAAATAAAAAGGGAGAGCTTGATGCTCTCCCTTGTGCTTTTGTGATTTAGAACAGTTCTTCTGCGCCAGAACCTGAAGAATAAATACTATCTTCTAAACGGTCGCCAGCGTATTCGGTAGGCTCCGTGCCTTTTTCAAAGTATTCGAACATTGATGTGCTATCTACTTTGTGCGTTAGCATACCGCTGTTGCGATCAATACGAACTCGAATAATATCCTCTGGAATATTTTTACCTTGCTCCGGCGTCCCTTCTAGCGCAACACGCATGAAGTCGATCCAAGCAGGCTCTGCGGTTTTCGCACCCGACTCGGCACCAGAAATTTGGCCTTGCCCTAGGTTGCTGTTAACAGTGGTGCGGCCAAGTGCACGTGAATGATCATCAAAGCCAACCCAAGCTATCGCAACGACACCAGGTCCATAGCCATTGTACCAAGCATCCTTGGAATCATTCGTTGTACCCGTTTTACCCCCGATATCACGACGACCAAGTTTTTGCGCGCGCCAGCCTGTACCATTCCAACCTGTGCCTTCACGCCAGTTACCGCCACCCCAAATGTTGCTGTACATCATCTCACGCATTAAGAATGCATTCTGTTCGGAGATAACTTGCGGTGCATATTGAGGTTCATCATTTTCAAGGGCATTGTCTGTCGCTAGGCCATCAATCGCGACGTCTTGTTCGCCAAATTCATCAGCGTAGCGATTTTCTGGCTGCTCGCTCATTTGCGGACAATCCTTATGACAAACACTCTTTGGATTGGCTTTAAACAGTACTTCACCGAATGCATCTTCCACGCGTTCTACATAGAATGGTTCAACGTAATAACCACCGTTTGCAAACACAGAGTAACCTTGTGCCACTTTCATTGGTGTTAAGCTGCCAGCTCCGAGTGCGATGGTCTCAGAGCGTGGTACTTGGTTAATATCAAAACCGAAACGAGTAAGGTACTGACGTGTCTCCTCGAGGCCAACTTCACGGAGTGTACGCACTGCCATGACGTTTTTTGATTGAGCTAAGCCGAGGCGAAGACGCGTTGGGCCACCATAAGTTGGTGGTGAGTTTTTTGGTCGCCAAGCTGAACCAGAACCTGCATCCCACTTGTTAATTGGCGCATCGTTAATCAAAGTCGCTAGAGTCAGCCCTTTGTCAATTGCTGCCGAGTAGATGAAAGGCTTGATACTTGAACCAACCTGACGCACTGACATGGTTGCACGGTTAAACTTGCTGTGAACAAAGTTGAAACCACCAACCAGCGACAATATCGCGCCATTTTCTGGGTTCATCGCAACAAACGCGGTGTTTGCTGTCGGCACTTGGCTCAGTTTCCAGCTCAGTGTTGTGTTGTCATCTTCATCGGTTTCACTTACTTCGCGAACCCAAACTTGTTGACCTGTCGCTAGCACATCATGCGCTGACTTTGGTGTTGAGCCTTGGCGGTTATCAGTAATGTACTTACGCGCCCAGTGCATTCCAGTCCAAGGGATGGTTTGCTCTTCATGGTTCTTAACCCATACTTGTGCCGTCTTATCATCGACTTTCGTCACAACCGCAGGGTAAAGGTCACCATAAGTTGGCTGTTTCTTCAGGTGCTTTTCTATTTGCTCATTGTCCCAGGCCGCTTCCCTTTCTTTCCAAAGCACACTTTCTGCACCACGGTAGCCATGACGTTCATCGTATGACAAGAGGTTATTTACCGCAGACGTATTTGCAGCATCTTGCAGTTTAGAATCCACAGTCATGTAGATATTCAAGCCAGAGGTATAAGCTTCTTCTTCACCGTATTCTTTTACTGCCCATGCACGAGCCAACTCTGCTACGTAAGGTGCGGAAAGCTCAATCTCAGCGCTATGATAACGCGCCACAATAGGCTCATTGCGTGCTTCGTCATACTGCTCTTGTGTAATGTATTTCTCATCAAGCATTCGCATTAATACAACGTTACGGCGTTTTGTTGCGCGCTCAAGAGAGTAAATTGGGTTCATGGTTGATGGCGCTTTTGGCATACCAGCGAGTGTTGCAATCTCACTTAACGTCAATTCATCAAGGCTCTTGCCAAAATACACTTGAGCGGCAGCACCAAAGCCATATGAGCGGTAACCAAGGAAGATTTTATTGACATAAAGCTCCATGATTTCTTGCTTACTTAAAAGCTGCTCAATATGGATAGCAATAAAAATCTCTTTAATCTTACGCATGATCTTCTTCTCATTAGATAAGAAGAAGTTACGAGCTAGCTGTTGCGTAATCGTACTTGCACCCTGTTTAGCCGAGCCTGAAACCGCAACAACAACCGCTGCACGAGTGATGCCGATAGGGTCGATACCAGGATGCTCATAGAAACGACTATCTTCGGTTGCGATGAGCGCGTGAATTAAGTCTTGAGGAATTTCGTCATAAGTAACAGGAATACGACGCTTTTCACCGAACTGTGCGATCAGCTTCCCGTCTTGACTAAACACCTTCATAGGTGTTTGTAATTCAACGTCTTTTAGAGTTGCAACATCTGGCAATTCAGGCTTCACGTACTGATAGAAGCCAAATATTGTGGTGACTCCAAGAATTATGCAAATCAATGTTAAAAATAATAAACGCTTTATGAACTTCACCGGAGAATCCCTGATTGGTTGAGGCTGTGTAACGGCAAACCCTTGTACTCTTAGGTCAAAAATTTAGCACATAAGAGATATTAACTCTTATTTGGATGCTAATAACAACCTTTGCACGAAGAAATTTCGGAGCGAGAGTAAGAGATGGATAAGCTAATCGTTACCGGCATCGATATAGGCCATAACAGCCTCAAAGCCGTAGTACTTAAACCCACAGGCAACAATTACGCTCTGTTGGGTTACAAAGAAATATTACTAAAGGAAGGTATTGTCGCTGAAAATAACACCATAAATCATCAAGAAATTGTAAAGACCCT
>NZ_JAWOTE010000055.1:0-12493 GCF_033338695.1 Vibrio sp. Vb1166
CAATTATCAAATAAACATGGAAATTTTCAGGAGAGACGACCGATGAACATTCGTCCATTACATGACCGAGTTATCGTTGAACGTAAAGAAGTTGAATCTAAGTCTGCTGGTGGCATCGTTCTGACTGGTTCTGCTGCAGAAAAATCGACTCGCGGTGTTGTTCTAGCTGTGGGTAAAGGCCGCATCCTAGAAAACGGCACCGTACTGCCACTAGACGTTAAAGTCGGTGATACCGTTATCTTCGCTGAAGGTTACGGTACAAAAACTGAAAAAATCGACGGTAAAGAAGTGCTTGTCATGTCTGAAAACGACATCATGGCGATCGTTGAATAATAGCAATCATTGAGTAATTTTTTGCTCAGATTCAATTACGAAATTACACACAAAGAATTTTAGAAAGGAAATCAAAGATGGCTGCTAAAGACGTTAAATTTGGTAATGACGCACGAGTTAAAATGCTGGAAGGTGTAAACGTTCTGGCTGACGCAGTAAAAGTAACACTGGGTCCTAAAGGACGTAATGTCGTTCTAGACAAATCTTTTGGTGCACCGACTATCACTAAAGATGGTGTATCAGTAGCGCGTGAAATCGAGCTGGAAGATAAATTCCAGAACATGGGCGCACAAATGGTTAAAGAAGTTGCGTCTAAAGCAAACGACGCAGCGGGTGACGGTACAACAACAGCAACGGTACTAGCACAATCTATCGTTAACGAAGGTCTAAAAGCAGTCGCAGCGGGCATGAACCCAATGGATCTTAAGCGTGGTATCGACAAAGCTGTTGCTGCGGCAGTTGAGCAACTAAAAGAGCTTTCTGTTGAATGTAACGACACAAAAGCGATCGCGCAGGTTGGTACTATCTCTGCAAACTCAGACGCAAGCGTAGGTAATATCATTGCAGAAGCAATGGAGCGTGTGGGTCGTGATGGCGTTATCACGGTTGAAGAAGGTCAGGCGCTACAAGACGAGTTAGACGTAGTAGAAGGTATGCAGTTCGACCGCGGTTACCTGTCTCCTTACTTCATCAACAACCAAGAATCAGGCAGTGTTGATCTAGAAAACCCATTCATTCTTCTTGTTGATAAGAAGATCTCAAACATTCGTGAGCTTCTTCCAACGCTAGAAGCTGTCGCGAAAGCATCTCGTCCACTGCTTATCATTGCAGAAGATGTAGAAGGCGAAGCGCTAGCAACATTGGTTGTGAACAACATGCGTGGCATCGTAAAAGTTGCAGCTGTGAAAGCACCTGGCTTCGGTGACCGCCGTAAAGCAATGCTACAAGACATCGCTATCCTAACTGGCGGTACTGTGATTTCTGAAGAGATCGGTCTAGAGCTAGAAAAAGTTGCACTAGAAGATCTAGGTCAAGCGAAGCGTGTTTCTATCACGAAGGAAAACACGACTATCATCGATGGTATCGGTGAAGAAGAGATGATCTCAGGCCGTGTTGCTCAGATTCGTCAACAAATCGAAGACGCAACTTCAGACTACGACAAAGAGAAACTACAAGAGCGCGTAGCTAAACTGGCTGGCGGTGTTGCAGTAATCAAAGTTGGTGCTGCGACTGAAGTTGAAATGAAAGAGAAGAAAGACCGTGTAGAAGATGCGCTAGCCGCAACTCGCGCAGCGGTTGAAGAAGGTGTTGTTGCTGGTGGTGGTGTTGCACTTATCCGCGCGGCATCTAAGATTGCTCACCTAACGGGTGACAACGAAGAACAAAACGTTGGTATCCGCGTTGCACTACGTGCAATGGAAGCGCCAATCCGTCAAATCACGAAGAACGCAGGTGAGGAAGACTCAGTTGTTGCGAACAACGTGAAAGCGGGTGAAGGTAGCTACGGCTACAACGCGGCAACAGGCGAATACGGCGACATGCTAGAAATGGGTATCCTAGATCCAACTAAAGTTACTCGTTCTGCACTACAATTCGCAGCATCGGTTGCAGGTCTGATGATCACAACTGAAGCGATGGTTACTGACCTACCGCAAAAAGACGCGCCAGCGATGCCTGACATGGGCGGCATGGGTGGCATGGGCGGTATGGGCGGCATGATGTAAGCCAGCTTATCTCATCGCTCTAAGGGACCCCTTATAGCGGAAAGATAACCGACCAAACCTTTAAAAGTCGAGGCAGATGCCTCGACTTTTTTATGCGTATCACCTGAGAAACATGACGTTCTGGTGTGGCTTATCATGAAATTTTTGAGCGTAAAAAGCGCCATTTCAGAAGCAAAAAATCGAAGAGAAATATTTTTTCTTTTGAGTCAGATGGTTAAATCTGACCTATTGCTAACACTTTTTGAACGGGGACAGAGCAAAATCTGAACATTACACTATGTTGTAAATTGTTGCTTCCCATCATGGAGATGAAAATGAAAAAGCTTATGACGTCATTGGCGATTGCAGCCGCTATCGCATCACCTGTTGCTTTTGCCGACAGTACACCTGTGATGTTCTCTACTATCGATAACACAAACGCACCTTCGAATTCTTCAGTTGGTGGTGTTCGTTTAGCTGTGTTGCATGGACAGGTAAATGAGGTTAAAGGTGTCGACTTTTCACTGCTTGGTATGTCAGAAACGGATCGTACGACAGGTGTGAACTTCGGTCTGTTTTTTGGTGCAGCAAAAGTAAATCAAGAAATGAAAGGCGCGTCTTTAGGCTTAGTTAACTGGAACCAAGGTCAGACGACGGGTGTTAACTTGGGTGCTGTTAACATTACGAACAACGTAAAAGGCTTGAACTGGAGCGCGGTGAACTATTCTGAAGGCTACACCATGGCGGATGTGGGCTTAGCGAGTATCTCTAAGAAGTCTAATTTCCAGTTTGGGTTCTTCAACATGACCGATCAAATCGATGGCGTGCAAATTGGTCTTTTGAACTGTGCGGATAACGGTTTCTTCAAGTGTTTCCCACTCATCAACTTTGCTAAGTAATCCCTGAGAAAGTCAGAATCTTTATATACAGAAAGCCCTCGATGTTCGTCGAGGGCTCTTTAATTACTGATGAGATGAAGCGAGTTTCTCGGAGCGTTAACTATTTAATTAATCGTGATGAAGTTTTGCGTTGTTGAATTCTTTGATGAACACCGCGGCGTAATGCTTTGATGTGGTTTTCTGCTTTATCCACACCTAACAACACGGTTAATGTCAGGAGAGTAATAACCACCGACTGCGTTAAATAACCCAAACCTATCATCAAACCTAAACCTGCTAGCACCCATATTACAGCCGCGGATGTTACGCCATGGATTTTTCCATCAAGTGTCATCATAACGCCAGCGCCTAAGAAGCCGACGCCAGTAATGATCTGACCAAGCACTCGTGCTTGATCAAGTGTATTTGGCGATAACGACACTGCCATCGACATAAACAGGTAGGTGCCTGAAATAATTAATATTGCTGTGCGAATGCCAACCGGTTTACCACGAGTTTGGCGCTCTATACCGATCATGAGCCCATTAATGGCGCAGCATAGTAGGGCAGGCCAACTGAATGGGCCAAGATCGAAAATTTGTTCGAATGCTGTATGCATCTTGACCTCCAAAGTGCGGAGTATGCATAGACTTACCGTGCAAAGCGAACAAAAATAATCAATCTAGACGACAAATTTAATTGAGTGTCAGAGCTTATTCTAAATGCAAATCCAACGGCGTTTTACTTGGCCTGCCACCAACTTCTCGTGTGAGTTTTGGTACCAGATAACCCGATACACGCGTGATGAGTCCGCGCATAATAGCTTTCGCTTCTGCGTCCGAAATAAAGTAGTGCGCTGCGCCTTGCACCTTATCAAGAACGTGGAGGTAATAAGGCAAGATACCCGCGTCAAATAAGGCCTCACTTAACGCCACTTGAGCTTCTACCGAATCATTCACGCCTTTCAGCAGAACGCCTTGGTTTAGAAGCGTAACGCCCGCTCTTTTGAGCTTGAACATCTGTTCAGCAAATTCGTCATTGATTTCGTTGGCATGGTTGATGTGAGTGACGAGGATGATTTGTAACCTTGATGCTTGCAGAAGTTGGCATAGTTCATCAGTGACTCGAGCTGGAATCACCACAGGTAAACGGCTATGAATACGCAGACGTTTGATGTGAGGAATGTGAGCAATGTGCTCTAAAAGCCAATGAATCTCATCGTCTTTTGCCATTAATGGATCACCACCTGAGAAGATGACTTCGTTCAACTCTGGTTGTTGTGCCATGTACTCTAAGCACTTGGTCCAGGCTTGTTTCCCGCTTTTGTTCTCTTGATAAGGGAAGTGACGACGAAAACAGTAACGGCAATTTACCGCGCAGCCACCTTTGACAATCATCAGGGCGCGGTTGCGATACTTGTGTAGCAGGCCAGGGACTTCATTGTCCTGCTCTTCCAATGGATCATTGGAGTAACCCGGATGCACCTCAAATTCGTCGCTCAGTGGTAAAACCTGACGTAAAAGAGGGTCTTTAGGGTTGCCTTTCTCCATCCTATCGACAAAACTTTGCGGTACACGCTGTGCAAACAGCTTGCGCGCGGCAAACCCGTCTTGCCACGGTGAAGGATCAATTTCCAGTATTTCGAGCAATTTTTCAGGATCAGAGATCCCATTCGCCAACTGTTTGAGCCAGTTTTGCTCAACAGATTCGACTTTTCGGGTTATTATGTGCGGCATTGAATTTAGCTCTAAGAATGTAAGAGGAAAAAATGGCTACAGTTAGCACCAATGAATTTAAAGGCGGTCTTAAGTTAATGCTTGATAACGAGCCTTGTGTAATTCTGGAAAACGAATACGTTAAACCAGGTAAAGGCCAAGCGTTCAACCGTGTTAAAATTCGTAAACTTCTTTCTGGTAAAGTGCTAGAGAAAACATTCAAGTCTGGTGACACTTGTGAAGTGGCAGACGTAATGGATATCGACCTAGATTATCTATATTCAGACGGCGAATTCTACCACTTTATGAACAGTGAAACGTTTGAACAGATCGCAGCGGATGCAAAAGCGGTAGGTGAAAACGCTAAGTGGTTGGTAGAAAACAACACTTGTATGATCACTCTTTGGAACGGTAACCCAATTACTGTTACTCCACCAAACTTCGTTGAGCTAGAAGTTGTAGACACAGACCCAGGCCTGAAAGGTGATACTCAAGGTACTGGCGGTAAACCAGCGACGCTATCAACTGGCGCTGTTGTTCGTGTTCCTCTGTTCATCTCAATTGGTGAAGTGATTCGCGTAGATACTCGTACTGCTGAATACGTAGGTCGTGTGAAGTAAGCACTTTATATGATTGTTAGAAAGGTCGCTTCGGCGGCCTTTTTTATTGCCTGTGATTCTTCTCTTTTAATCCCTCTGCGTAAAACATCGATATCCTCCGCAAATTTTTGATGATTTTGTATTATTCGTAAAAATCTTATTTATTCCATGAATCTGTCGATTATTCCTTAATGTAACATTTTGATACATTAGTACTTGTTGCTGAGTTGCATAGCAATCTGATTTTTATCGATTTAACTCAGTAACAATCCAAAAAAGGAGAACAAAATGGAAAGCAGAGGTTTAGGAAGGGGTTTAAAGGTGGAAGAAAGACGTCAGTTACTACATAAAGGATTAAAAGCAGCCGTATTTGGCGTACCGCTGTTGGCAATAGGCTTAACGATTAATAGCTCGGTGCTGATGACCGATGCGGGTTACAGCTACGTGCATCAGAATAATATTACTGGTGAGTTGGATGTGTTTACTGAACCTGGCATTCATTTTCGTATGCCATTTCTGTCCAAAATCACCAAGTATGACCAAGTGATCACCGTGTCATTCGGTAACAGCAAGGGCGAAGATTTTTATCAACGTCTTGATGCGATTCAGGTTCGATTTGCCGACACCTATATTGGTCAGATCCCCGTAACATTCCGCTTTAAGCTCAGTAATGACCCTGAAGCGGTGAAGAAGATGCATAAAGAGTTCCGCAACAACAGTAACTTGATCGATGCGCTGCTTGTAAAGAACGCACGTAACGTAACGGTGATTACCGCAACCCAATACACGGGTGAAGAGTTTTTCCAAGGTGGTTTGAACCAGTTCAAATCGAAACTTGGCGATCAGTTACGAGAGGGGATTTATCTAACAGAGCGACGTCAGGTTGAAGTGGAAGAGTTGGATCTTGCGCCTGTTGGGGCGAATCAAGCTAATCCGAACCAATTACAGCGCACCAATCAACTGGTTTGGAAAACCGTACCTGTCGTAGACAAAACCGGGCAACCGATTCGTCAAGACAATCCGTTACAACAATACGGTATTCAAGTGACGCAGGTGACCATTGGTGACCCGCAGCCAGAAAAGCAATTAGATCAGCTATTGGCAGATAAAAAGCGTTTAGTGGCGGATCGTATTCGCGCGATTCAGGAACAAGAAACGTCGAAAGCACAGGCAGAGACCGAGCAGTTACGCAAAGAGATTCAACGAACACGTGAGGTGCAAGACGCTCAGCGTGGTAAAGAACTCGCAATTATTGCTCAGCAAAAAGAAGTGGAAGTTGCACGTCAGATTGCAGAGCGTGAAATCGTTGAAGTGGAAAAAACCAAACGACTTGCTGAAGTCGAGAAGGAGAAAGAGCTAGCTATCGCAGAGGCTAACTTAGCGATTCAAAAAGCGAACGCACTTTCTGCTGAGTTTGAAGCGAAAGCGATATTAGCGAAAGGTCGCGCAGAATCTGAAGTCCTTAAAGGTAAGTATGCGGCGTTAGGAGCAAACCGTGAAGTTTACTTGGCAGAATTGAATCGAGACGTAGCGAACTCGCTGTACAACAATTTGCAAAACTTCCAAGTTCAGATGCCACAAAATTACATTGGTGGAAGTGACGAAACGGGCTTGAAAACAAACCTAGATGTGATTACTGGCTTTGGTGCTCTGGGTCTTATGGACCAGACAAAGAAGGTCGCACAGCAATAAGATCATGGGTGGTCAAAAGCTTAAAAAGCAAAAAGATCATAGGTAACCCAAAGCAATAAAAAAGCTGGCATTTAGCCAGCTTTTTCTTTTTTGGTCAGTCTCTTAAATCATGAAGATAAAGATAACTGCTAGTGCAGTGATGAGGCCTGCAAATGCATAGCATGCAATTTTACCAATCACACCAGTGTGGAACTTAAGGTCGTGCATGCCGTGGTGTACACGGTGCATTGCATGCCACATTGGCAATGCTAGCGTGCCAATGATGAATAGCGCACCGATGATGCTGGTTGCGAATGCAGAGACACGCTCGTAGCTCATCGCTTCTGCATCAATCACGCCTAGTGGGACCAAGATACCTAGCACAAGAACAGTGATTGGCGTGATCATCGCGAACCAAGTACCACCTGCGCCAAACAGACCCCACCAGATTGGCTCATCAGAACGTTTTGGTGATGTGTTTACACTATAATTCGGTTTCATTGCTCAGCTCCTTACACCACGATGAGAACGATCAGTGAGATGAACGCAACCGCGGCCCACTGAGTCAATACGATGATCTTCTTGTCCACGGGTTTGCCTTTCAAACGAATTGGCATTACTTGTGGCATCATGCTGAAGAAAGTTTGAGCGTGGAATAGGCTACCGAGTAGTGCAACGATGTTGATTGCGACGACGATTGGGTTCGCCATGAACGCTAACCAACCTTGCCATGCTTCAGGACCTTTCACCAAGCAACCTAAACCGAAAGTTAGGAACAGAGTGAATAGGATTAATGGAAGCACCGTCGCTTCACGTAGCATGTAGAAGCGGTAGAAAGGATGGTTCTTCCACCAAGTGCGTTTTACTTCACGAACGTAAGGTTTACGATTGCTCATCCTTATGCCTCCACTTTCTTTGGTGAACCATCAGGTTTCAACATAGCAATCACGAAGTCCATAGAAGACTCCACTTTGCCTTGGTTTACTGCCGCTGCTGGGTCAACGTTCTTCGGACAAACTTCAGAACAGTAACCAACAAACGTACAACCCCAAGCACCGTTTTCACCGTTGATAAGCTTCATGCGCTCATCTTTACCGTTGTCACGGCTGTCTAGGTTGTAGCGGTGGGCTAGCGTTAGTGCAGCAGGACCGATGAACTCTGGGTTAAGACCAAACTGAGGACATGCGGCATAGCACAGACCACAGTTGATACAGCCAGCGAACTGCTTGTATTTCGCCATCTGTTCTGGCGTTTGCAAGTTCGTACCGTCTTCTGGTTTACGATCGTTACCAATGATGTATGGTTTGATTGCTTCTAGGCGCTCGATGAATGGCGTCATATCAACAATCAAGTCTTTCTCGATTGGGAAGTTCGCTAGAGGCTCGATAGTCACACCGTCTGGGTAGTCACGTAGGAAGCTCTTACAAGCAAGTTTCGGTACGTTGTTCACCATGATGCCGCAAGAACCACAGATCGCCATACGGCAAGACCAACGGTAAGACAGATCTTTGTCTAGGTGGTCTTTGATGTAGCCAAGTGCGTCAAGTACAGACATGGTTTCATCGAATGGTACTTCGAATGTTTGCTTGTATGGTTCTGCATCTTTTTCTGGGTCGTAACGCAGGATGTCTACTTTTTGAATGCGATTTGCTGACATTATGCTTGCTCCTCTGCGTTCTTCTCTTCAGCCGCGGCTTTTTCTGCTGCTTCACCGTATAGACGAGCTTTTGGTTGTGACTTAGTGATGGTCACATTGCTGTAATCGATACTTGGTGCTGACTCTGGCTTGTAGAAAGCAAGTGAGTGTTTTAGGAAGTTCACGTCATCACGTTCTGTACAACCGTCGTCTAGACGTTGGTGCGCACCGCGAGATTCTTTACGTAGAATCGCAGAGTGAACCATCGCTTCTGCGACTTCTAGGCCGTAGCCTACTTCAATGGCGTACAGAAGGTCAGTGTTGAACACTTTACCTTTGTCTTTGATGCTGATGCGTTTGTAGCGTTCTTTCAACTCAGTGATCTTGTCGATAGTCGCTTGCATCAAATCTTCTTGGCGGTAGATACCACAACCCGCTTCCATGGTGTGACCCATTTCCGTGCGGATTTCTGCCCAGTTTTCGTCGCCTTCTTGGTTCATTAGGTTAGCGATGCGTTCTTCAACCGCTTTTACTTGCGCGTCAATTGCCGCGTCGTTCCAGCCTTTGAATTCTGCCGCACGTTTCACGGCGTTTTCACCTGCTACGCGGCCAAATACCACGAACTCAGCCAGTGAGTTAGAACCTAGACGGTTTGCACCGTGAAGACCAACAGACGCACATTCACCCACCGCGAATAGGCCTTTAATGCGAGTTTCACAACTGCCGTCCGTTTCAATACCACCCATGGTGTAGTGAACGGTTGGACGAATTGGAATTGGCTCTTTTGCAGGGTCCACGTTTACATAAGCTTTTGCTAGCTCACAGATGAACGGCAGACGTTCTTGTAGGTACTCTTCACCAAGGTGGCGAAGGTCTAGGTGCACCACGTCACCCAGTGGGTGTTTGATGGTGTTGCCTTTCTGTTGTTCGTGCCAGAAAGCTTGAGAAACTTTGTCACGAGGACCCAGTTCCATGTATTTGTTCTTCGGTTGGCCAACTGGAGTTTCTGGGCCCATGCCGTAGTCTTGTAGGTAACGGTAGCCATTCTTGTTAACGATGATACCGCCTTCACCACGACAACCTTCCGTCATCAGGATACCTGTACCAGGAAGACCTGTTGGGTGGTATTGAACGAATTCCATATCACGTAGAGGAACGCCGTGACGGTAAGCCATTGCCATACCATCGCCCGTTACGATACCGCCGTTGGTGTTACAGTGGTAAACACGGCCCGCGCCACCTGTTGCTAGAACAACAGATTTTGCTTTGATAGTAACAAGCTCGCCTTCAGACATGTGAATAGCAATCAGACCTTGAACTTCGCCTTCATCAACAAGCAGATCCACCACAAAGTACTCATCAAAACGTTTGATGTTGCTGTACTTCATTGATGTCTGGAATAGCGTATGAAGCATGTGGAAGCCAGTTTTGTCTGCAGCGAACCAAGTACGTTCAACCTTCATACCACCAAAGCGGCGTACGTTGACTTCACCGTTCTCTTTACGACTCCATGGGCAACCCCATTGCTCCATTTGGATCATTTCGCGAGTCGCGTTCTCTACAAAGTATTCAACAACATCCTGTTCACATAGCCAGTCACCACCGCCAACAGTGTCGTTGAAGTGGTTGTCTAAGCTATCTTCATCCTTGATAACTGCTGCTGAGCCACCCTCTGCAGCGACCGTGTGGGAGCGCATTGGATAAACTTTAGAAATCAGAGCGACTTCTAAGTCTGGGTTTGCTTCAGCCGCTGCAATAGCAGTACGAAGACCAGCGCCGCCTGCGCCGATGACTGCGATATCTGTGGTGATAATTTGCACAGTTATCCTCCAGTGTGTGATTGCGGAAATCCGCTTGTTATTGTCATTACGAGGCGCTCCTTAAAAAGAACTCCCCAAAAGTAGTAGGGTTAGTGTAGATGAGCCACATGGCAGAAAAATTGATGTAATTGGGTTTTTGCTTCGGTAATGCACTTAAGGGCATAGAATTTATAGGTTATGTGACTGCTATCACGGCATCGAGGTTTTGGTCCTCAAGCATTAATATTAGGGATGTTAAACCCGTGTTGCGTGACATTAACCGCATGGATAATAGGATTTTAACTGAGTGTTTTTTGTTCTGCGGCACGAGTAATGCTTGCCTCAAATTGGCGAGCACATTAGTAAAAAGAAGAAGGGATATTCCTCTCTTCTTGAAGAGTAAAAAGCATGTAGAATGAGACTTTCCTCGCTGAATTAAAGTTTGAGAGACTTGTTATGCAAACCAACTGGCAACCTACTGCTTCCATTGACCAACTTCGTCAACGTGCGACGTTAATCGCGTCGATTCGACAATTCTTCGCTGACCGACAGGTGATGGAAGTCGATACGCCAGCCATGAGTCACGCAACCGTGACTGACATTCATTTGCATACTTTCCAAACCGAGTTTGTTGGCCCAGGCTATGCCGATGGCAGTAAGCTGTTTTTTATGACCAGCCCAGAATTCCATATGAAGCGCCTTTTGGCTGCGGGTAGCGGTTGTATTTATCAAATCAACAAAGCATTTCGTAATGAAGAGAATGGTCGCTACCACAATCCTGAGTTTACGATGTTGGAGTGGTATCGCGTTGGCTTTGACCATCATAAATTGATGGATGAAATGGATGCCCTGTTGCAACTGGTATTGAAGTGTGGCGCAGCGCAGCGCATGACGTATCAACAAGCCTTCATTGATGTGTTGGGTGTGTGTCCATTAGAAGGCTCGATGACGGAGCTGAAAGCGGCGGCAAGCAAGCTGGGCTTGAGTGACATTGCTGAGCCAGAAGAAGATCGCGATACGTTGCTGCAACTGTTATTTAGCGTGGGAGTAGAAAACAAAATTGGTCAGGATGTGCCGGCTTTTGTGTACGACTTCCCTGCGTCACAGGCGGCGCTCGCAAAAATCAATCCTCAAGATCATCGCGTCGCGGATCGTTTTGAAGTGTACTTTAAGGGGATAGAGCTGGCGAACGGATTCCATGAACTGGACAATCCGAAAGAGCAATTAGCGCGCTTTGAACAAGATAACGCAAAGCGTATCGAAATGGGTTTAAAACCGCAGCCGATCGATTATCATCTGATTTCTGCACTGGAAGCAGGGTTGCCAGATTGTGCAGGGGTCGCGTTGGGTATCGATCGTTTGATCATGCTGGCGCTAGGCTGTGACCACATTGATCAAGTGACGGCCTTTCCATTTCCAATTGCATAAGGACGTCCAATGAACCTGACGGCTGCACGTTTCGCCATCTTTAGCTACGCCATATTGATCGCTTTTTTATCTCTGAGTTCAGGTGAACTGCAAGACTGGGGCAATATCGTGTATCTCGACAAAATGCAGCACGCTATGGCGTACAGCGGCTTTGCGTTTTTAGGTTGCTTTTGCGTGTGGCGTTGGCGTCAACGTTGGGCGGTGGCGATTAGTATTTTGCTATTCAGCGCCGTTATTGAGTGGTTGCAAGGGTATGTAGGGCGACAAACTTCTTGGTTAGACCTTGTCGCCAACTTAACTGGCATCTTAACTGGTCTGTTATGTTACCGTATTTGGAGCCTCTATCGACCTAGGTTGGTGAAGTCGCTATACTCGATTCGTTAATGAAGAGGGAACACGATAACAATGAAAACGCGCGACAAAATCGTCTACGCGGCACTGGAGTTGTTCAACCAACATGGTGAGCGCAACATCACCACCAATCACATTGCCGATCACATCGAAATTAGCCCTGGTAATCTGTATTACCACTTCCGCAATAAGCAAGAAATCGTTCGTGAGATCTTTGCGCTTTATTCAGCAGAACTTTTAGAAAGATTTACCCCTATTCAAGGTTCGCAAGAGAGCCTGACTATGCTGAAGAGCTACCTAGACTCTATTTTTACCTTGATGTGGAAATACCGCTTTTTCTACGCAAACTTACCAGAAATCTTGTCACGAGATGAACAGCT
>NZ_JAWOTE010000056.1:0-10779 GCF_033338695.1 Vibrio sp. Vb1166
TTAGCTTCTGACATCAGCCAAACTGAATACGATGCGATCGCAGAACGCATCCAACCTGTCGGTGATGTTTATCTAGCGGGCTCTGAGCCAGTGAAAGAAGAACCAACCGGTCCACGTGATGGCGCCACAGTTTATGGTACTTTTTGTATTGCTTGTCACGCATCTGGTGTAAACGGCGCACCTAAAACAGGTAATGCCGATGATTGGGCACCGCGTATTGCACAAGGCAAAGATACGTTAGTGAAGCACGCATTAGAAGGCTTCAATGCGATGCCAGCCAAAGGAACCTGTATGGACTGTTCTGACGATGAAATCATCGCAGCAATTGACCACATGATTGAAGGTCTATAAGTAAAGACATCAACGAAAAAGGCTTGCCAGTTGGCAAGCCTTTTTGTTTTTAGTCAGTGAGAACAAGGTTACTTTACTTCTTAAACATTGCTCGAATATTGGCAATGTGTGCTTGACCTTTCGCCATACGCTCTTCTGCTGATACTGGCTTTTTGTTTACTTCCCATTCAACGTCATCAAATGGCAACTCATCCAAAAAGCGGCTTTGAGTCGGTTTGATCAACTCGCCGAACTGCCGACGCTCTTTGCACATAGTGAAAGTCAGTTCACGTTGCGCTCGAGTAATACCAACGTACATCAGGCGACGCTCTTCTTCCACGTTATCTTCATCAATACTGGTTTGGTGCGGTAAAATACCTTCTTCGGACCCAATTAAGTATACATATGGGAACTCAAGGCCTTTTGATGCGTGCAAGGTCATCAGTTGTACTGCATCACTGTCTTCATCTTCTTCACCGCGCTCCATCATGTCACGCAAGGTCAAACGTTGAACGACTTCTTTTAACGTTTTCTCTTCTTGATCGTAGTTGTCACCCTCTAGGTCCGCCACTATCCAGGAATAAAGGTCAGAAACGTTCTTCATTCTCATTTCAGCGGCTTTCGGACTTGCTGAAGTTTCGTATAGCCAATCTTCATAATGGATATCACGAACTAGCGAACGAACCGCTTCGACGGTATCACCACGCTCAGCTTGATCAGCAATCGCCACTAGCCATTGGGTGAAACGACGCAGGTTTTCTAGGCCACGTCCCGTTAGGTGCTGTTCGAGCCCCATTTCAAAGCTCGACTCAAACAGGCTCTTGCCTCGCATATTGGCATAACTGCCTAACTTCTCTAACGTCACTGGGCCAATTTCACGTCGTGGAGTATTCACAATGCGCAAAAATGCATTGTCGTCATCCGGATTAACCAAAACGCGCAAATACGCCATGATGTCTTTAATCTCTGCGCGCGCAAAAAACGAGGTGCCGCCAGAAATTTTATACGGTACGCGGTTTTGCATCAGAGACTTTTCAATCAAACGTGATTGGTGGTTACCACGATATAGAATCGCATAATCTTTATATTCGGTACGGTTTAGGAACTTATGCGCAATTAGTTCACCCGTTACGCGCTCTGCTTCATGCTCTTCATTTTTAGCCAACAACACTTTGAGTTTTTCACCGTCAGGAATTTCAGAGAACAAGGACTTCTCATAGACGTGAGGGTTGTTAGCTATCAAAATGTTGGCCGCACGCAGGATTCGACTCGTTGAACGGTAGTTTTGCTCTAGCTTAATCAAACGCAAATTCGGATAATCTTCACCCAGCAACACGAGGTTCTGAGGTTTCGCACCACGCCATGAATAAATAGACTGATCGTCATCCCCTACAACAGTCAATCGCCCACGTTCTCCGACAATTAATTTGACCAGCTCATACTGACTCGTGTTGGTATCTTGATACTCGTCAACCAGTAGGTAACGGATACGATTCTGCCAACGCTGACGAACATCTTCATGATTACGTAAGAGTAAAACGGGCATCAAAATTAGGTCATCAAAATCAAGCGCGTTATAGGCTTTCATTTGCTTTTGGTACATATCAAAACAGAACGCAAACAATTGTTGCTGTTCACCTTGCGCACGCGCTTTGGCTTGCTCTGGCGTCAACATGTCGTTTTTCCAGTTGGAAATACAACTCAGAAGCTGACGTAGCAGATCTTTATCACCATCAAGCTGCTTTTCGGTAAGTTCTTTGAGTAGCGCTAGCTGGTCTTGGTCATCAAACAGTGAGAAGCCCGCTTTCAACCCTAAATGCTTGTACTCACGCTTGATGATGTTCAATCCTAAAGTGTGGAATGTTGATACCATCAAACCTTTAGACTCACCTTTCCCTAACGTTTGACCTACACGCTCCTTCATTTCACGTGCTGCTTTGTTGGTAAACGTCACCGCCGCAATGTTACGCGCTTTGTAACCACATTGCTGAACCAGATAAGCGATTTTATTGGTAATAACACGAGTTTTGCCCGAGCCAGCACCAGCTAGCACTAGGCATGGACCAGACACGTATTTCACGGCTTCATCTTGACTAGGGTTCAGCTTCATAGAAATTCTCTGCGGGTGATGAATGTGGCGCCTATGATAAAGGGGTGGCCTCGTGAAAGCTATGCTGATTTCTTGTAATTTTCACACCAATTAAGTGCAATATTCTGTTGCATAAATGGCGGGTATTTAAGCTATAATGAATGAACGTTCATTCACTAAAGGGTGACATTATGAAGGATAACCCTGCTGTAGATAAACGAGAACAAATCTTAGTCGCTGCTGAACAACTCATTGCTGAATCTGGTTTTCAAGGGCTTTCCATGCAAAAGCTCGCCAATGAGGCAGGTGTCGCAGCAGGGACGATTTACCGTTATTTCTCAGATAAAGAACATCTTTTAGAGGAACTACGCCTTAACGTTGCTAAGCGTGTTGCTACTGCGGTGCAACTAGGTGTTAGTGAAGAGATGCCTTTAAAACAGCGTTATCGAACCATGTGGCTCAATATTTGGAATTTAGCGAGCTCGAACTTAAGTGCGATCAGCAACCGAGTCCAATATGAGTCTTTACCCTGTTCAAATAGTAGCAAAGCTCGGGAACTTGAGAGACAAATGTTTGCCCAAGTAGATCTTCTTTTTAATCAGGGTAAAGATGAGGGAGTATTCAAGCTTCTCGATAACGAAGTACTTTCTGGATTAAGTTTTGAGGCAAGTGTTGCACTTGCTCGGAAACACGCTTTGGGATTTTATCAACTGGATAAGACGGCATTAGAGGCCGCTATTGAAGCCAGTTGGGATGCAATTATTAAACACTAACTTGGAGTTCTTAATAGAATGAAAAAGTGGATTTTGATGCTATCAATTGTTTTATTACTTTTTGGTAGCGTTGTTACATACAGACTAATTGATATCAAAGACAAAATGGAGCAGTTTGCCAATCGCCCTGAACCAGCATTCCCAGTAACCGTAACTGAAGTGCAAGCGGTGGATTGGGTACCAGTCATCGAGGCAATTGGTTTTATCGAGCCAAATCAAGGCGTGACGGTAGCGAACGAAACGAGCGGTGTTATCGATAAAATCGCATTTGATTCCGGTACTCAAGTTAAATCGGGTCAGCCATTAGTGTTGCTTGATTCTGAAGTCGAAAAAGCAAATTTGAAGAGCTCGCAAGCTAAGTTGCCAGCGGCAGAAGCGAAATACAAACGCTACCAAGGGCTATTCAAAAAAGGCTCTATTTCTAAAGAAGCGTATGACGAAGCAGAAGCAAACTACTTCTCCTTAAAAGCGGATATTGAAAGCCTGAAAGCAACCATCGACCGACGCGAAATCAAAGCGCCATTTGATGGTGTGGTAGGTATTCGTAACGTGTACCTCGGTCAGTACCTACAGGCGGGCACCGATATTGTTCGCCTTGAAGATACCAGCGTGATGCGCTTGCGCTTCACCGTGCCACAAACCGATATTTCACGTATCAATATCGATCAAGAAGTGGATATCTTTGTTGACGCTTATCCAGACCAACCTTTCAAAGGGTCTATTTCTGCGATTGAACCAGCTGTAAACGTACAAAGTGGTTTGATTCAAGTTCAAGCGGATATCCCTAACAGTGACGGCAAACTACGTAGTGGTATGTTCGCGCGTGCAAACATCATTCTGCCTAAATTAGAAAATCAGGTCACTCTACCTCAAACCGCGATCACATTTACGCTGTATGGCGACAATGTTTACATCGTAACAGAAGAAGATGGCGAAAAACGCGTTAAGCAGCATGTGGTAAAAGTTGGCGAACGCTCTAAAGATATCGCACACATTCTAGAAGGCGTGAAGCCAGGTGATGTAGTGGTGACGTCGGGTCAAGTCCGTTTGAGTAACCATGCGAAAGTAAGCATTGTCGAAAGCGATGCAACTACCCCACCTGCTGAAACACCAATGCTTTAAGTTGGAGGCATCATGCGCTTTACAGATGTTTTTATAAAACGTCCAGTTTTAGCGGTATCGATCAGCTTTTTGATTGCATTGCTTGGTTTGCAAGCGGTGTTCAAAATGCAGGTTCGTGAATACCCTGAAATGACGAATACGGTGGTCACCGTGACCACCAGTTACTACGGTGCAAGTGCCAACTTGATCCAAGGCTTTATTACTCAGCCATTGGAGCAAGCGGTAGCGCAAGCCGATAATATTGATTACATGACTTCGCAATCGGTACTGGGTAAATCGACCATTACTGTAAACATGAAGTTGAATACTGATCCAAATGCGGCGTTGTCTGACATTCTGGCGAAAACCAACTCGGTACGTTCACAGCTACCAAAAGAAGCCGAAGACCCAACCGTAACCATGTCGACAGGTTCGACAACGGCGGTACTGTACATCGGCTTTACGAGTGACGAGTTATCTTCAAGCCAGATCACTGACTACCTTGAGCGTGTAATCAACCCGCAGTTGTTCACCGTAAACGGTGTGTCCAAAGTTGACCTGTATGGTGGTATGAAGTACGCACTGCGCGTATGGCTAGATCCTGCCAAAATGGGCGCTTTGAAGTTGACCGCAACCGATGTGATGAGCGTTCTTAACGCCAACAACTACCAATCTGCAACCGGTCAAGCGACGGGTGAGTTCGTGCTTTATAACGGTAGCGCAGATACTCAGGTATCAAACGTTGCTGAACTTGAAGCATTGGTCGTGAAAACTGGTGAAGGGGATGTCATCCGCCTAGGTGATATCGCTAAAGTAACGCTAGAGAAAAGTCACGACGTTTATCGCGCAAGTGCAAACGGTCAAGAAGCCGTGGTTGCGGCGATCAACGCAGCGCCAAGTGCTAACCCGATCAACATCGCGGCAGACGTACTTGATCTGTTGCCTCAACTTGAGCGCAACCTACCAAGCAACATCAAAATGAACGTGATGTACGACTCAACTATCGCCATCAACGAATCGATTCACGAAGTAGTGAAAACGATTCTTGAAGCAGCGGTCATCGTACTTGTGGTTATCACACTGTTCCTAGGTTCATTCCGCGCGGTAATCATTCCTATCGTGACCATTCCACTTTCATTGATTGGTGTGGCAATGGTGATGCAAGCAATGGGTTTCTCTTGGAACTTGATGACGCTACTGGCGATGGTGCTTGCCATCGGTCTGGTGGTGGATGACGCGATCGTTGTACTAGAAAACGTTGACCGTCACATCAAAGAAGGGGAATCGCCATTCCGAGCTGCAATCATTGGTACGCGTGAAATTGCGGTTCCAGTTATCGCGATGACATTGACGCTAGGTGCAGTGTACGCGCCGATCGCATTGATGGGTGGTATCACCGGTTCACTGTTCAAAGAGTTCGCTTTGACACTGGCAGGTTCAGTATTCGTATCCGGCATCATCGCTTTGACACTATCACCAATGATGTGTTCGAAGATGCTGAAAGCGAACGAGAAGCCAAGCAAGTTTGAGCAAAAAGTTCACCATATCCTTGATGGCATGACCACTCGTTACGAAGGCATGTTGAAAGCGGTAATGGCTCATCGTCCGGTTGTTATTGCGTTTGCAATCATTGTATTTGCAAGCTTACCGGTCTTGTTCAAGTTTATTCCTAGCGAACTAGCACCATCTGAAGATAAAGGTGTGGTCATGCTGATGGGTACCGCCCCATCAAATGCGAACTTGGACTATATCCAAAATACCATGGATGACGTAAACCAAATACTCTCAGATCAACCGGAGGTGGAATACGCACAGGTCTTTAATGGTGTACCAAACTCAAACCAAGCGTTTGGCCTAGCAACATTGAAGCCTTGGAGTGAACGAGAGGCAAGCCAATCTGAAATCACGAAACGTGTGGGTGGCCTAGTATCAAGTGTGCCTGGTATGTCTGTCACTGCATTCCAAATGCCAGAGCTTCCAGGTGCAGGCTCAGGTCTACCTATTCAGTTTGTAATTACAACACCAAATAGCTTCGAGAGCTTGTTTACTATCGCTAGCGATATTCTAACCGATGTTGCAAGTAGCCCAATGTTTGTCTATTCCGACCTGGATTTGAACTACGATTCAGCAACGATGAAGATCAAGATCGATAAAGACAAAGCCGGTGCCTACGGTGTGACTATGCAAGACATTGGCATCACCCTCAGCACCATGATGGCAGATGGTTATGTAAACCGAATCGACCTGAATGGCCGCTCGTACGAGGTGATCCCTCAAGTTGAGCGTAAATGGCGTCTAAACCCAGAATCGATGAAGAACTACTATGTACGCTCTGTGGATGGTAAAGCGGTTCCATTAGGCAGTCTGATTACTATCGATGTGGTGGCTGAGCCTCGCTCTTTGCCACACTTCAACCAGCTAAACTCAGCGACTGTGGGTGCAGTACCATCACCTAGTGTTGCTATGGGTGACGCAATCGACTGGTTTGAAAATATTGCACAAACCAAACTGCCTGCAGGATATAACCACGATTACATGGGCGAATCTCGTCAGTTTGTAACGGAAGGTAGTGCCTTGTATGCAACCTTCGGTCTTGCACTTGCGATCATCTTCCTCGTTCTGGCGATTCAATTTGAATCACTCCGCGATCCTATTGTCATCATGGTATCTGTACCTCTGGCAATATGTGGTGCCTTGATCGCATTGGCCTGGGGTACGGCCTCGATGAACATCTACTCGCAGGTTGGTTTGATAACGCTGGTCGGCCTAATAACCAAGCACGGTATCTTGATCTGTGAAGTCGCCAAAGAAGAGCAGTTACATAATAAACTGTCTCGTATTGATGCGGTGATGGAAGCTGCGAAAGTGCGTCTTCGCCCTATCCTAATGACCACTGCAGCGATGATCGCAGGTCTGATCCCGCTGATGTACGCAACAGGTGCAGGTGCCGCGCAACGTTTCAGTATCGGTATCGTCATCGTTGCTGGCCTTGCAATCGGTACACTGTTCACACTATTCGTACTACCTGTGATTTACAGCTACCTAGCTGAAAAACACAAACCTCTGCCAGTATTTGTTGAAGACAAAGACTTGGAGAAGTTAGCGCGAGTTGACGAAGCGAAAGCAGCTCATCGTGAATTAGCGGATAACAGATAAGCTATTAAGGCATTCAAAAAGGTCACTTCGGTGGCCTTTTTTATTGCCGCTCTCTTTTTTGCCATCTAAGTGGCGACTTTCACGTATCATTTACTTAAAATGAGGACAAATCAAAAGGAGTTTTAGCCACTATGTTTGACCCAAAGAAATTAGAGCAAATTGCTAAACAGATTCACGACTCAATGCCTCAACCAGTAAAAGAATTGGGCTCTGATGTCGATCAGAAAGTTCGTCAAGTAATCCAAGGCCAGCTAAACAAGCTAGATGTTGTAAGTCGCGAAGAGTTTGATGTTCAAACTCAAGTTTTACTACGTACACGTCAAAAGCTAACAGAAATGGAACAGAAGTTGGCGCAACTTGAAGAAAAGCTTGCTGAAAAATAAGTATCAAAGCGCTCCTCACAAAGGAGCGTTTTTCTTATCGGCGCGCAGATAAATCGGCTAAAAACAAAAAGGCTTGGTCAACGGCGACCAAGCCTTTTGATTAGATGTTGTGTTTTATTTTGTATTTATCACTCCAGTCTGCCTGGAGTTTATCTACTGCGTTACTTGAGACTAAGTAAATTACGCTGTATTAAGGTTTCATTTCTAGGAGAAGGCGCGGACTTTACGATAGTAAACGAGCACCTTCGACACCGAAATGGAGTCATTTAGCCGCCCACCGCGATACGCTTCATATCAGTCATGTAACCACGTAGCTCTTCACCGATGTACTCTACAGGGTGGTTACGGATTGTTTCATTCACAGCGATAAGAGTCGCGTTATCCACTTGGTTAGACGTTTCACCTAAACCTTTACCAATTACGTCAGTATTTACGGCTGGCATAAACTTCTCACGTAGAAGCGGCGTTGCTACGTTAGCGAACAGGTAGTTACCGTATTCCGCAGTGTCTGAGATAACCACGTTCATCTCGTATAAACGCTTACGTGCGATAGTGTTTGCGATAAGTGGCAGCTCGTGTAGAGACTCGTAGTAAGCAGACTCATCGATGATGCCAGATGCCGTCATCGCTTCGAATGCTAGCTCAACACCCGCACGAACCATAGCAACCATCAAGATACCGTTATCGAAGTACTCTTGCTCAGAGATTTCTACGTCAGTTTCTGGGTAGTTTTCGAAAGCAGTTTCACCTGTTTCTGCACGCCAGCCTAGTAGATTTGCATCGTCGTTTGCCCAGTCAGCCATCATAGTGCTAGAGAAGTGACCGGTGATAATGTCATCCATGTGCTTGTTGTATAGCGGACGCATCAGTTCTTTTAGCTCTTCAGAAAGCTCAAATGCTTTCACTTTTGCAGGGTTAGTTAGGCGATCCATCATGTGAGTGATACCACCAAACTTCAGTGCTTCAGTGATGGTTTCCCAACCGTATTGAAGAAGCTTACCAGCGTAGCCAGGATCGATACCATCAGCAATCATCTTCTCGTAACATACGATAGAGCCAGCCTGTAGCATGCCACAAAGGATAGTTTGCTCACCCATTAGGTCAGATTTCACCTCAGCAACAAAAGAAGACTCTAGACAGCCTGCACGGTGACCACCGGTTGCTGCAGCCCAAGCTTTCGCGATATCCCAACCTTCACCTTTTGGGTCGTTCTCTGGGTGAACAGCGATAAGAGTCGGTACACCGAAACCGCGCTTGTATTCTTCACGAACTTCCGTACCTGGACATTTAGGTGCAACCATTACTACCGTTAGGTCTTTACGGATTTGCATGCCTTCTTCAACAACGTTGAAACCGTGAGAGTAACCTAGTGCTGCGCCTTCTTTCATTAACGGCATTACCGTCTCAACAACGTTTGTGTGCTGCTTATCTGGAGTAAGGTTTACTACTAGATCAGCTTGTGGAATTAGCGTTTCGTAGCTACCTACCTCAAAACCGTTGTCTTTTGCGTTTTTGAATGACTGGCGTTGCTCATCAATCGCGGCTTGGCGAAGCGCATAAGCAACGTCTAGACCAGAGTCGCGCATGTTCAGACCTTGGTTAAGACCTTGAGCACCACAACCTACAATGACTACTTTCTTACCTTTCAGATAATCCGCTTCTGAAGCGAACTCACTGCGGTCCATAAAACGACAACGACCTAATTGGTCCAACTGCTCGCGCAAGTTTAGGGTATTGAAATAATTAGCCATCTGGGTGCTCCTTTGAGATTCTTCCATTGAGGTCAGTAATTGCCTTACCGAATAACTTCATACTAAAACAGACATGAGATTGCTTAAAGTGATATATTCACAATTAGTTATTGCAATTTATGCAACATGGAAATGAAAATTTAATGAATATCAAAAGCCTGCAACTTTTCATTCATCTCTGTGAGAGTAAAAGTTTCGCCAAGACCGCAGCGGCAATGCATATTAGCCCTTCAGCCTTAAGCCGACAGATACAAAAATTAGAGGAGGAAACCAGCCAACAATTGTTTTTACGCGACAACCGTAGCGTTGATTTAACTATCCAAGGTAAAAAGCTAGTCCCAGTTGCCTTAAAGATTCTTGGCGAATGGCAGCAGTATCAGAGTCACCTGAAGGGAACCGAGGATGAATTGAAAGGAGAAATCCGTCTCTTTTGTTCTGTTACTGCAAGCTACAGCCATCTTCCGGAGCTAATCTCTGACTTTCGTATTCAGAACCCTTTCATTGAGTTCAAACTATCAACCGGCGATCCAGCTCAAGCGATCGACAAAATACTAGCAGATGAAGCCGATATTGCCATATCAGCCAAGTCAGAACAGATGCCAAATAAAATCGCATTTGAAACGATCAGTGAAATCCCACTTTCTGTCATCGTACCTGTTGGGGTTAGTGCGTTTGCTGAAGAGCTACAAAAAGAAAAACCAGACTGGTCGGTCATTCCATTCATACTCCCAGAAGCAGGAACGGCAAGGGACAGGGCCAATACTTGGCTCAAACAAATGAAAATAAAGCCAAAGATCTACGCACAAACCTCCGGACATGAAGCCATCGTAAGTATGGTTGCATTGGGGTGTGGAGTAGGTATCGCACCTGATGTTGTAATCAACAACAGTCCGGTAAGAGAAAAGATAAATCGTTTAAAAGTCTTACCAATTAAACCTTTTAAACTTGGTGTTTGCTGCAACAAAACTCAGCTGGAGAATCCGCTTGTTAAAGCCTTTTGGAAGGTTGCAGAGAGCAAGTATATCGCACCTTAGATGAACACTTTTTAGGTATAAAGTGGGCTAATTTTAAAACTCTATAGATGCAAAAAAGCCCGCTCTTTCGAGCGGGCTTCTTAAATTTAAAGCCTGGCGATGTCCTACTCTCACATGGGGAAGCCCCACACTACCATCGGCGCTATTTCGTTTCACTTCTGA
>NZ_JAWOTE010000057.1:0-8947 GCF_033338695.1 Vibrio sp. Vb1166
ACAAACACCAAAAAAAGTACGAAAAAAATCGCAAATTGGCTCTTGAGTGTTTCGCGGATCAAATATCTAACAATAATCACGCTGAAATTACCTATACAAAACTTGTTTTTTTGGTCGAATCACTATAGTTTCCCGTTGAACCATTTATTTTTTTAAAAATTATAAACTAGATGTTAGTCGCTTAATCAGCTCTGCATGTAAGCCTGGAGCTAAAATTCAACAAGTAAGCGATCATTATCTAACATTTAGAGCAATTTGTCTTCAGGATGTAGGAGTACGCATGGAGTTCAGTGTAAAAAGTGGCAGTCCAGAGAAACAACGTAGCGCATGTATCGTTGTTGGTGTGTTTGAACCACGTCGCCTTTCTCCAGTAGCCGAACAACTTGATAAAATCAGTGACGGTTACATCAGTTCACTACTTCGCCGTGGTGATCTAGAGGGTAAACCTGGTCAGATGCTGCTACTGCATCAAGTACCAGGTGTTTTGTCAGAGCGCGTTTTACTTGTCGGTTGCGGCAAAGAGCGTGAACTTGGCGAGCGCCAGTACAAGGAAATCATTCAAAAGACGATCAGCACACTTAACGAGACAGGCTCAATGGAAGCGGTATGTTTCCTAACTGAACTGCATGTTAAGGGTCGTGATACATACTGGAAAGTGCGCCAGGCTGTAGAAGCGACTAAAGATGGTCTATACACATTTAATCAATTCAAGAGCGTGAAACCTGAGACTCGCCGCCCACTGCGCAAGCTTGTTTTCAACGTACCAACGCGTCGTGAATTGAACTTGGGTGAAAAAGCAATCACTCATGGTCTTGCTATCGCATCAGGTGTCAAAGCCTCAAAAGACCTTGGCAACATGCCGCCAAACGTAGCTAATCCAGCTTACCTTGCTTCTCAAGCTCGTCGTCTAGCGGACGATTACGAAACCGTAACCACCAAAATCATTGGTGAGCAAGAGATGGAAAAACTGGGTATGACCTCTTACCTAGCAGTAGGCCGTGGTTCTAAAAACGAATCTATGATGTCTATCATCGAGTACAAAGGTAACCCTGACTCAGATGCAAAACCGATTGTGCTCGTAGGTAAAGGTCTAACCTTCGACTCAGGCGGTATCTCTCTAAAGCCGGGCGAAGGTATGGATGAGATGAAGTACGACATGTGTGGTGCGGCATCGGTATTCGGTACAATGAAAGCGCTGGCGAAGCTAAACCTACCAATCAACGTTATTGGTGTTCTAGCGGGTTGTGAAAACATGCCTGGCAGCAACGCTTACCGTCCAGGTGACATCCTAACGACCATGTCTGGTCAAACTGTAGAAGTTCTGAACACGGATGCTGAAGGCCGTCTTGTTCTTTGTGACGCACTGACTTACGTAGAGCGTTTCGAACCAGACTGCGTGGTTGACGTTGCAACGCTAACTGGTGCTTGTGTTATCGCACTAGGCCACCATATCAGCGGCGTAATCTCTAACCACAACCCTCTTTCTCATGAGCTAGTAAACGCTTCTGAGCAAGCGAGTGACCGTGCATGGCGTCTACCAATGACAGACGAGTACCACGAACAGTTGAAAAGCCCGTTTGCGGATATGGCAAACATTGGTGGTCGCCCTGGTGGCACAATTACTGCGGGTTGCTTCTTATCTAAGTTCGCGAAGAAGTACAACTGGGCACACGTCGATATCGCAGGTACCGCGTGGAAATCAGGCGCAGCGAAAGGCTCAACGGGCCGTCCTGTCTCAATGCTTGTCCAATTCCTTTTGAACCGCAGCGGCCAAGAGACAGAAGAGTAATTTCTGAACAACATCTAAAAGGGCCGCAAGGCCCTTTTTTATTATCCTAATTTTCTAAAATGAAAGTGGGACTTAAGATGGTCTTAGGAAGAGACCCAAGGCAAGTGAGAGAATGATGCAAACTGCAACCTTCTACATCATTAACGAAGAGAGCCCGCAAGCAACGGTGGCTGGCTTTGAAGAATACATCGTGTTTTTGGCTCAGCACTTTGCTCGCCAAGGCGCTAAAGTGTATTTAAACTGCCAAGACAAACCACACGCCGAGCAGCTCGCTGAAGCCTTTTGGCAAGTTGATGCAGACAAGTTCATGGCACATAACCTCGTAGGCGAGGGACCGAAATACGCCACCAACATTGAAATCGGCCATGAAGGTGTAAAACCTAATTGGAACCGTCAGCTGGTAATTAATTTGGCGGAAAATGAGACAACCTTTGCGAACAAGTTTGCTCAAGTGGTAGACTTCGTGCCCTGCGAAGAAAAAGCTAAACAACTCGCAAGAGAAAGATATAAAATTTACCGTCAAGCAGGTTACCAGCTGCAAACGATCGAAATTCAATATCCTTAACGGTCAATCCTTATAGTTAAGGCGATCTTGTTAAGATCCCTCACTTATAAAGATTGACTAAGATTCAACCATCAACGTATCCATTAAAAGAGCGCTATGGAAAAGACATACAACCCAACTTCAATCGAACAAGCTCTGTATCAGACTTGGGAAGAGAAAGGCTACTTTAAGCCACACGGTGACACTACTAAAGAATCATACAGCATCATGATCCCGCCACCGAACGTCACTGGTAGCCTACACATGGGCCACGCGTTCCAAGATACGATCATGGATACGCTTATCCGTTGTGAACGTATGAAGGGTAAAAACACCCTTTGGCAAGTAGGTACTGACCACGCTGGTATCGCAACTCAGATGGTTGTTGAGCGTAAGATCGCTGCAGAAGAAGGCAAAACAAAACACGATTACGGTCGTGAAGCTTTCATCGACAAAATCTGGGAATGGAAAGGCGAATCTGGCGGCACTATCACTAAGCAGCTTCGTCGTCTTGGCGCATCAGTAGACTGGGACCGTGAGCGCTTTACGATGGACGATGGTCTATCTAACGCCGTTCAAGAAGTGTTCGTACGTCTATACGAAGACGATCTAATCTACCGCGGTAAGCGTCTAGTTAACTGGGATCCAAAGCTACACACAGCGATTTCAGATCTAGAAGTAGAGAACAAAGACACTAAAGGCCACATGTGGCACTTCCGCTACCCACTAGCAGATGGCGTTAAAACAGCGGATGGCAAAGACTACATCGTTGTTGCAACGACTCGTCCAGAGACCATGCTAGGCGATACGGGTGTTGCAGTTAACCCAGAAGATCCACGTTACAAAGATCTTATCGGTAAAGAAATCATCCTTCCTATCGTTGATCGTCGCATCCCAATCGTGGGCGATGAGCACGCAGATATGGAAAAAGGTACTGGCTGTGTGAAAATCACACCTGCGCACGACTTCAACGACTACGAAGTTGGTAAGCGCCACCAGCTACCAATGATCAACATTCTGACTTTCGACGCGAACATCCGCGACGCAGCAGAAGTATTCAACACTAACGGCGAAGCAAGCGACGCTTACAGCACTGAGCTACCAGCTAAATATCACGGTATGGAGCGTTTTGCCGCTCGTAAAGCTATCGTTGCTGAATTCGACGAGCTAGGTCTACTTGAAGAAGTGAAAGATCACGATCTACAAGTTCCTTACGGCGACCGTGGTGGCGTGGTTATCGAACCAATGCTAACTGACCAATGGTACGTACGTACTGCACCTCTAGCGAAAACAGCGGTTGAAGCAGTAGAAAACGGCGACATCCAATTCGTTCCTAAGCAATACGAAAACATGTACTTCTCTTGGATGCGTGACGTTCAAGACTGGTGTATCTCTCGTCAGCTATGGTGGGGTCACCGTATCCCAGCTTGGTACGACAACCAAGGTAATGTTTACGTAGGTCGCACTGAAGAAGAAGTTCGTAAGAACAACAACCTAGAGTCAGTCATTGAACTGCACCAAGACGAAGACGTACTGGATACGTGGTTCTCTTCTGCACTATGGACGTTCGGTACTCAAGGTTGGCCAGAGCAAACTGACGACCTGAAAGTATTCCACCCTTCAGACGTTCTAGTAACTGGTTTCGACATCATCTTCTTCTGGGTTGCGCGCATGATCATGATGACCATGCACTTCGTGAAAGACGAAAACGGCAAGCCACAAGTACCATTTAAAACGGTTTACGTTACTGGTCTAATCCGTGACGAAAACGGCGACAAGATGTCGAAGTCGAAAGGTAACGTACTTGACCCAATCGACATGATTGATGGTATCGACCTAGAGTCTCTCGTAGAGAAGCGTTGTGGCAACATGATGCAGCCTCAACTAGCGAAGAAGATCGAGAAGAACACTCGTAAGACGTTTGAAAACGGTATCGAAGCATACGGTACAGACGCACTGCGTTTCACTCTTGCAGCAATGGCATCAACAGGTCGTGATATCAACTGGGATATGAAACGTCTTGAGGGTTACCGTAACTTCTGTAACAAACTATGGAACGCAAGCCGTTACGTAATGATGAACACAGAAGAGCAAGATTGTGGCTTCAACGGTGGTGAGATTGAATATTCACTAGCAGACAAGTGGATTGAGTCTCAGTTTGAACTCGCAGCGAAAGCGTTTAACAACCATATCGACAACTTCCGTCTAGATATGGCTGCGAACACGCTTTACGAATTCATCTGGAACCAATTCTGTGACTGGTACCTAGAGCTAACTAAACCCGTTCTATGGAAAGGTACTGAAGCGCAACAGCGTGGTACTCGCCGTACACTCATCACGGTTCTTGAGAAGACGCTACGTCTAGCTCACCCAGTGATTCCTTACATCACTGAAACTATCTGGCAAAGCATCAAGCCATTAGTTGAAGGTGTAGAAGGCGAGACAATCATGCTGCAAGCACTGCCTCAATTCGACGAAGCAAACTTCAACCAAGAAGCGCTAGACGACATTGAATGGGTGAAAGCGTTCATTACCAGCATCCGTAACCTACGTGCTGAATACGACATCAACCCTGGTAAGCCGCTTGACGTTATGCTGAAAGCAGCAAATGCAGAAGATGCCTCTCGTCTAGAAGCAAGCAAGCAAGTACTGATGTCACTAGCGAAGCTAGAAGCAGTACGCGTGCTTGAAACTGGCGAACAAACTCCTGCATGTGCGACAGCACTGGTTGGTAAGTCTGAGTTGATGATCCCAATGGCAGGTCTGATCGACAAAGATGCTGAGCTTGCTCGTCTAGATGGCGAAATCAAGAAGACTCACGGCGAAATCAAGCGTATCGAAGGCAAACTAGGTAACGAAGGCTTCGTAGCGAAAGCACCTGAAGCAGTTGTTGCTAAAGAGCGTGAGAAGCTTGAAGGCTACAAAGAGACACTAGCTAAGCTAGAAGAGCAGAAGACAACGATCGCTGCGCTTTAAGCCTCAGTGAAAGAGAAGAATTAACACTTCTCACTTTTGGTTCAAAAGGTTGGTCATCATGGCCAACCTTTTTTGTATACATTTCACCAAAACCATCATCAATAGCTTCCCCCTATCACAACAATACTCATTACCCATTAGCATTAATGAGAATTATTATCGATAATGAACTCATCGAAACAAACACGATTGAGTAATTATCATGAAAAAGACACTAACTTTCGCAGCACTGCATTTTACTATCGCATTTAGTGTCGCTTACGTACTCACAGGCGACATTCTAATTGGTAGTTTAATTGCCATGATTGAGCCTTCAGTGAACACCGTAGCCTTCTACTTTCATGAAAAGGCATGGGCAAAAGTCCCAGCACTTAAAGCTCGTCAGTGGATGACCAAATTAAAAACCGCAAGCTTTGCGACCGTGCACTTCAGCGTCGCTTTTACCGTGGTTTACTTACTAACAGGTGATGCATTTGTCGGCGGCGTAATGGCGATGCTAGAGCCGAGTTTGAACACGGTGGCTTACTACTTCCACGAGAAAGTATGGATGCGTAAATCATCAGAAAAAGCTCCAGCACCGCAGTTTTGTTTACATCACCACGCTTAAACATGGAGGCTCACTACGTCTCCTAACGAGAAAAATGACATTTACCATTGACAAGGTTGCGCACCGCAATTAATTTAATTGCGGTGCGCAACTTTATTTTTAGAGGTAAGTGATAATGAACGCTCGTCAACTTCGACACTACTCCCGTCAAGCCGTCCGATTGCTTGGTATGCTTGATAAACAATGCGGCGATGTCGCTCTCACTCCAGTGCAAGCGCACGCATTGGGTGAAATCCAATTGCAGCCATTGACCATCAATCAGCTGGCACAGCAGCTTAATGTCGACAAGTCCAACGCGAGCCGAACCGTTACTGGTTTGATTAAATTAGGTTTGGTCGAGAGCATCGAAAACCCAAAAGACAAACGTAGTCAACTCGTAGCGATTACAGAGCAAGGCCAACAGGCGTTATCGCAACTGGACCAACAGCAAAACCACTTCTTTGAACAACTGCTTACCCAACTCGATGACAGCGAGCAAGAGCAACTCAAACTTGGTCTAGAGACTTACCTAAAAGGGCTAACAAAAGTGTGTCAGTCTGAGGAATACGTTCTTCGACCTCTTACTAAAGCAGACAACCCGCAAGTCGCAGATGTGATTCGTAAAGTCTCTGCAGAATACGGCTTAACCGCAGACAAAGGTTATGGTGTGGCCGATCCAACGCTTGATGATATGTATTCGGTTTACAATCAATGCGGGGCCGCCTACTGGGTCATTGAACATCGCGGAGACATCGTTGGGGGCGGTGGCTTTGCCCCTTTAGCTGGCGAGCCAAATGTGTGTGAGCTGCAAAAGATGTACTTCTTACCTCAAACACGAGGGCACGGTTTAGCCAAACGCATCGTCGCATTGAGCTTACAACTGGCGAAACAGTTTGGGTATCAGCAGTGTTATTTAGAAACGACAGAATGTCTAAGAGAAGCGGTAAGCTTGTATGAAAAGCTAGGCTTTGAGCATCTCGATGCCCCGCTTGGACAAACAGGGCATGATGCATGTGAAGTCGTAATGCTTAAGATGCTGTAATAGATAATATTATTAGACGTTAAAGCACAACATGGGTAACACAAAGCTCCTGGCTCAAGGCAACAGTGAAGTTTTGGTGCTGCCCATCCAACTCAACAGACAACTGGTAGAGATCACTTGGATCAGGATCAGTAAGATCGGCATACTTTGGCGCTTCGATCTGGAATAAAGCGCTCGCATGCTCCGCTCGGACATCAATAGGAATATGGTAAGTCATGCCATTGAACTTAACCGATGCCGATACTAAACCCGGCGCAAAAGTTTGGTAGTACAAATCCACCTTAAACTCACAACCACCACCGTGGTGCCAAATCTGTTCAGTAGCCACGCGGTCTAAACGCACATTGCGAATGAACTGCAGATACGGTTCTTGCCATACCCCTAAGCGCTCATCACTTTTTTTATATTCATGATCTGCAAGTAAACACAACTCCGGTTTATCCTCATCCAACAGAAGATCTTCTTCTTCCTCAAGGAATAGGATCTCAAAACGGTTGCGCCCCATCTGCATGAACGGGCGAATGTCTTTCTTGTAGACATTTTGAGAACCGTCACAGTCAAACAATGCTACTCCGTTCAAACGCACTTCTGCATGGTAATCCACACCACCCAACACCATTTCTACCACTGGGAATGCCATCATGGATTCGTCCACTTCAATGTCATGCATCAGGTGCCACTCTTGCTGACGAATTGCTTCTTCTGTCAGTTCAGCTGGCAATACCTGACTCAAAGGAGCAGGGAAAGTAATGTCATCCTGTGGGATAGAAAGGTCCGTCAGTGGAGAGACTTGCCATAAACCGGCGAGTGAGAGTTGCATATACACCTTGAGCTAGATCAATTTTCACGCATTATAGGGAGAAATCCCCTATAAACTCAATGTGAATTATTTATCGCCTCCACATTCGTCAGTTTTTCAAGGTATAAAAAAACCAGCGTTAAACGCTGGTTTTTCCAAAAGTAGTGAGCTTTGATTACTCGTCGTCTTCATCTTCTTCAGGGTAAAGCGCATCTTCGCCTTCGTAGTACGTACCCCAACCGTCATAGATGATGTCGTATTTTTCTGCCAAGTGAATCAATTTTTCAACTTGCGCATCAATCGCTTCTGCGTCTAGTGCGGACTCCATAGTCGCATCACAGCAAAGCAACTTGTTACCATCTTCATCTTCAGTTTCTTCTGCTTCAAGAACTTCAAAGCCCATCTTGAATGCTTCAACTACCGCTTTTTCTAGCGTGTCAAAATCTTCTGCAAACAGGTGGTGCTCAATTTCGTATAGCGAATCTGGATCGCTGCCATCTTCTAGCAATGCTGCAATGATATCGCGAGTCTCTTCCTTTTGAATCTCAATTAATTCTTCTACTGATAGATATTCATCTTCGTGAGACATGTTTTGGCTCCAGATTAGTTACTTGATGGAAACACAATACCCGATACTGAGTATGCTGATCCGGTGAAATATGGCATGGATTGCGATGAAAAGCCACAAACAAACATCATACCACTGCGATTCTTATCGGTTATTTGAATCTAAATATTAAACCGACCACACAAAGAAACAAAAAATTAACAAAGAATGGCATTTTTTAATATTCAGAACATCCTAATTGACACTTAATGTGGTTATTTTCTCTTTCTATGCGTGTTTATGATGCTTTCTTGAATACACTCACGTGTAAAACGAAGAAGCATAACGAATAAATTCACTTTAATAATGCATAATTTAGAATAAAAATGCACGTTTTATGCACTGTGCGTGTATTCTTTCTCAACGGGAAAATTAGAATAAAAACGCACGCACTCTAATTTTAGTAAAATAGCATTTATATCTAATAATGAATTTCATAAGAATCAAAATAAAAATAAAAAACTCACAAAACCAGAAACACCAGAATATAAACAAAGCTTGATAACTTGCATCTTTCTAGGAAGCTTGTCATAACTAATGGCTGGAAAATTTGTAAGGATACAAAATGAGCAAGCTGTACGTTGGATCAGAAGTTGGTCAACTT
>NZ_JAWOTE010000058.1:0-8437 GCF_033338695.1 Vibrio sp. Vb1166
TGAGTAGTTTTACAGGCAAAGCCGAAACGGATGATAACCACCTACTGAAGTAGGTGGTTTAGGGCTGAAAATAAAAAGTCGGCTTACAGGCCGACTTTTTTTAACTCTTCTTCTGCAAAGTCTGCCGTAATGGGCACATAACCATCTTTCTCAACCAACGCTTGTCCCTGAGCAGAAAAGATAAAGCGAATAAATTCAGCTTCAATTGGTGTTAATGGGTAATCAGGGTGCTTATTCACGTAAACATATAAGTAACGTGATAGTGGGTACTTACCACTAACAATATGTTCTCGCGTTGGAGTCACGTAGTCATTTCCCATTTTAGCCACAGGGACTAAGCGCACACCTGCCACTCGATAACCGACACCGGAATAACCAATTCCACTGATGGTTGACGCTACAGCTTGCACAACTGACGCGGAGCCTGGCTGCTCGTTAACTCGGGTCTTGAAATCGCCGCCACACAAGGCATTACTTTTGAAGTAACCATAAGTTCCAGAAACGGAGTTACGACCAAACAACTGTACGTTTCGCTTTGCCCACTGTGATTCAAGGCCGAGTTGCTGCCAGTTTGTTACAAATTGACTTTCACCACAGCGTAGCGTGGCAGAAAACAAAGCATCTAATTGACTAAAGTTAAGACCTTGAATTGGATTATCTTGATGAACAAAAATACCGATTGCATCGATGGCTACCCTAAGCGCCGTTGGCTTGTAGCCATGTTCACGTTCAAACGCTTCAACCTCTCTTAAACGCATAGGGCGGCTCATGGGACCAAACTGAGCTGTTTGTTCGGTCAATGCTGGAGGGGCAGTAGAAGAGCCAGATGCTTGGACTTGCGCATTAATATTCGGGTAAATGGATTTAAACTCTTCAACCCAAAGCGTTGTCATACCCGCAAGTGTATCGGAGCCAACAGAGAGCAAGTTCCCGACAATCCCCGTCGTTTTATGATAACTCGGCAATGGTTTATCTTGAGCGCCAGCCATACAGGAACAAACAAGCGCGAATAAACTGAATGTTTTTGCCAATCGTAACGCCATTATTTCACCACCAAACGCTCAGGCAATACGAAAGAAAACTTACTGCCCACGCCTACTTCACTGTGAATTTCTAAATGAGAGTCATGGTGACTCAGCGCGTGTTTTACAATGGCAAGCCCTAAACCACTTCCACCAGTATCACGTGATCTTGCTTTATCCACTCGATAAAAACGCTCAGTAAGTCGATGGAGGTGCTGAGGTTCAATACCATCACCACTATCTTCCACCTCTAAGCATGCGCCTTGAGAGGTCTGGAACCAACGAACATTAATGTTCGCACCAGGCGGTGTGTATTTGACGGCATTATAAACGAGGTTAGAGATAGCACTACGTAACTGGTCATCATCGCCCAGCACGCGTAGGCTAGCATCAACATCAAATTTCAATTTATGTTGGTTGTCCCCACTAAGGCTAACCGCCTCTTTTTCTAACACTTCAAGCATCGCGGGCACATTCACGACTTCCTCAAGCTCATGCATAGGTGCCGCTTCAATTTTAGATAGTGTCAGTAGTTGGTTCACCAAACTGTTCATGCGGTTAAGCTGCTCCGTCATGACACCATGAGCTTTGCTCCACATAGGACCCACGACCATATCAGGATCTTCTGTCATCTCAAGATAACCTTGTAGCACCGTCATTGGTGTACGCAGTTCATGAGATACGTTGGCAAAGAAGTTGCGACGCATTCCCTCAAGTTGTTTTAACTGGCTAACATCACGCACCACCATCAAATGTTCACCTTCGGTATACGGTACGATACGTAGTTCTAGCATGCGTTCGACATTGAGTGGTGAACGCATTTCTAATGGCTCTGAAAAGTCTTTCTTGTTGAGGTACTTGATAAAATCAGGTGTACGAATGAGATTGGAGATAGGTTGACCTGAATCTTCTGGCCAATGGAAGCCCAGTAAGTGCTGAGCCAGCTTGTTGCACCAAACAATATTGCCTTCAGCACGGAATACCACTACCGCATCGGGTAGCGATTCTGCACCATTTCGGAATCGACGAATAAGATTAGTAAGCTCTTTTCGTTTGCGGCGTTGGCGCTGTTGTAAGCGATACAACCCATTGAACAAAGATTCCCAATTACCGCTACCAGATGGTGGCGTGAGGCGTTTTTCATCCCATAACCAAGAAGATAAACGTACTTGGTTATGCAAATGCCACACAAGCTGCAATGCCGTAGCAGCCAAAAGCAACCACGGCATATAACCGAATATCCAACCTACTATCACCCATGGGGTGTAAAAAAAAGCCAGCTCCCAGGCCAGCTTTTTCCACGTTAATCTTTCAACCACTCATAACTCCAGAAATGGTACCGATAAGCTGCGTGTTAATTTATGCCTTCGTCGAGAAGCGGTATCCAGCACCACGAACAGTTTGGATCAGCTTATCATGCCCTGCAGCTTCCAATGCTTTACGCAGGCGGCGAATGTGAACATCGACTGTACGGTCTTCGACATACACGTTGGTGCCCCAAACATTGTTTAATAGCTGCTCACGGCTGTATACGCGTTCTTGATGCGTCATGAAAAAATGAAGCATCTTAAATTCTGTAGGGCCCATGTCTAATGGCGCATCATTAGCCGTAACACGGTGCGATACAGGGTCAAGCTTCAATCCCTGTACATCAATTACATCTTCTAGTGCAGTCGGAGTAACGCGACGAATGACCGCTTTTAAGCGTGCAACCAACTCTTTAGGAGAGAATGGCTTAGTAATGTAGTCATCCGCACCAACTTCTAAACCACGCACTTTATCTTCTTCTTCACCACGAGCGGTAAGCATCACAACTGGAATGTTGCGCGTTAATTCCTCTCGCTTCATATGTTTGATGAAGTTAATGCCACTACCGCCTGGTAACATCCAATCCAGTAAAACTAAATCAGGGAAGGGTTCAGCCAGTTTGGTTACTGCAGTATCGTAATCTTCCGCTTCTACCGCTTGGTAACCTTTCTGCTCAAGTACGAAGCACAGCATTTCGCGAATAGGAGCTTCGTCTTCAACAACCAGAATCCTTCTAGACATAATTGAGTAACCTTATGTTCGTTGAGCTAATGAATTTAAGAGACAAAGCGCCTCTCTTTGCATAAGCATTATCACTACCAATTATGACACTTTTGTGACCTTTGAAAACAAATTTTCATATAACTTTCTTTTGAGGTTCATTCGGATATTTTTCATTTCTATTAAGACATCAGCACAAAAATTCCCTATGATTAGTCCCTTGTCATCAAGCCTAGAGAAGATTTATGTGGTTTAAAAACTGTCTGGTATACCGCGTTAACCGCGAGGTTACTTTTAACGCCGAACAACTAGAAACTCAGCTGTCTGAATTCCGATTCACCCCGTGTGGCAGTCAAGACAAACAGAAATTTGGCTGGGTCAGTGCAATGGGTAGACATGGCGATATGATGACTCACGTGTCAGAAAACCGCATTCTGATTTGCGCCAAGAAAGAAGAGAAAATGCTACCTGCCTCTGTGATCAAAGAATCATTGAATGCAAAAGTAGAAGCAATGGAAGCGCAAGAAGGTCGTCCTCTGAAGAAGAAAGAGAAAGACAACCTGAAAGATGACATCGTAATGGATTTACTGCCGCGCGCATTCAGCCGCAGCAGCCACACTCACGTGCTTATCATGCCAAAAGAAGGTTTTATCCTTGTTGATGCAAGCAGCTACAAAAAAGCAGAAGATGTATTAGCATTGCTTCGTAAAACCATGGGTAGTCTACCTGTTGTTCCTGCTATTCCAGAGGTGGCGATTGAAACTACGCTAACCGAGTGGGTGAAAAGCGGTGACACACCTCAAGGTATCAGCATGATGGACGAAGCTGAGCTAAAATCCGTACTTGAAGAAGGTGGTGTGATTCGCTGTAAGAAGCAAGAGCTAACCACTGATGAAATCCGCAACCACATCGCTGCGGATAAGGTCGTGACGAAACTTGCGCTTAATTGGCAAGATCGTATTGAGTTCATTATGACGGAAGATGCAGGCATCAAACGTCTAAAATTCTCTGATGAATTGAAAGATCAAAACGATGATATTCCACGTGAAGATCAAGCAGCTCGATTTGATGCAGACTTCTCTCTAATGTGTGGAGAGTTCAGTGCTTTCCTTCCCAACCTATACGATGCGCTAGGCGGCTTACCGAATCCTAACGCATAATATTGTATAAAGGTTAACCATAACGCCCTCACTTTTTTTGAGGGCGTTTTTCTATCTGAAGCACAATTACCCTAGTCACAGTTCACATTTTGACGTAAAATTTGCGCCCCATTTCCATTAGGTGGAATTGGCCTGACTTGTGATCAGATAAAAGAGAATTGAGCAATGACAACTGAGAAAGCATTCGTGCCTGAGCTACTATCTCCAGCGGGCAGCCTGAAAAACATGCGTTACGCATTCGCCTACGGGGCAGATGCAGTTTACGCTGGCCAACCTCGCTACAGCCTTCGCGTACGTAACAACGAGTTTAACCACGAGAACCTAAAAATCGGTATCGATGAAGCCCACGCCCTAGGCAAAAAGCTTTATGTGGTATGTAACATTCAACCACACAACTCGAAGCTAAAAACGTTCATCCGTGATCTTAAGCCAATCGTAGAGATGGGTCCTGACGCATTGATCATGTCAGATCCAGGCCTAATTATGATGGTTCGTGAAGCTTTCCCAGAAATGCCAATTCACCTTTCTGTACAAGCGAACGCTGTAAACTGGGCGACCGTTAAGTTCTGGGCAGCGAATGGCGTGGAACGTGTGATCGTTTCTCGCGAGCTATCTCTAGAAGAAATCGAAGAAATTCGTGAGCATTGCCCTGAAACTGAGCTTGAAGTATTCGTTCACGGTGCATTATGCATGGCTTACTCAGGTCGTTGCCTACTTTCTGGCTATATCAACAAACGTGACCCTAACCAAGGCACTTGCACTAACGCATGCCGCTGGGAATACAAAGTTGAAGAGGGTAAAGAAAACGACGCTGGTGATATCGTAGAGAAATTCGACCCGACTGAAGCACAGCCTGTCGAAGTACAAGACGAGCGCCCTGAAACCACAATTGGTCGCGGCCAACCAACAGATGAAGTCGTTCTGCTTTCTGAAGCGCACCGTCCAGAAGAAAAAATGGCGGCTTACGAAGATGAGCATGGTACTTACATCATGAACTCTAAAGACCTACGAGCGGTTCAGCACGTTGAACGCTTAACTAAGATGGGTGTTCACTCATTGAAAATTGAAGGTCGTACTAAATCGTTCTACTACTGCGCACGTACCGCTCAAGTTTATCGTAAAGCAATTGATGATGCTGTAGCAGGTCGACCATTCGATGAAAGCCTAATGGGTACACTAGAAAGCCTAGCTCACCGTGGCTACACTGAAGGCTTCCTACGCCGTCATACACACGATACTTACCAAAACTACGATTACGGTTACTCAGTCTCTGATGCTCAACAGTTTGTTGGTGAATTCACAGGCAAACGTCGTGGTGACATGGCTGAAGTAGAAGTAAAAAATAAGTTTCTTGTCGGTGATAGCCTTGAACTAATGACGCCAAAAGGCAATATTGTTTTCACGCTAGAAGCGATGGAAAACCGTAAGTCAGAGTCTATTGAGGATGCCAAAGGGAATGGTCACTTCGTCTTCATTCCAGTACCAGCAGATCTAGATTTAGAATACGGTCTATTGATGCGTAACTTGAACTCAGGGCAGGACACCCGTAACCCGACTGGTAAGTAATCATGGCCTTGCTCATTACTGACAAATGCATTAACTGCGACATGTGTGATCCCGAATGCCCCAATGGGGCAATCAGTATGGGAGAGAGCATTTTCGAAATTGATCCAGCGCTATGTACAGAGTGTAAGGGGCATTACGAAAAGCCGACCTGTCAGTCAGTGTGTCCAATTACAAAATGCATAATCACTGATCCGAACCATGTCGAAACTGAAGAGCAGTTGCTTGAAAAATTCGTGATTATTCAAGGGTTAGCATAAGAGCAATTAGGTTCAACTTTGGCATCAAAGTTGAACCTTTTCTCAACCTGATTTTTCAATAGGGATAATATTGCAGAACAGCTCTTTTTCAAAATGATACTCTAGTCTCTCACGCCAATTTTCCGCTTGAGAAACAGGTATTAAATAAAAGTTTTCTCGGCTCGTATCAGTAACGAAAGCCATCCCATATTGCATCAGCTCATAATGCACATCATTAACAAAACCCGGATCAAGGCGTTGACGCCCAGTCAGGTGATTCACATCCTCTCGAGTCAAAGAGACTCCTTTAGTATCACTGCTAAATCTGTGTCTTAACCACTCTGCAAATTCTTTTGCACAAATCATAGTCATGGTTTTGTCCTTGATTTACTCTTCTAACAGGAAAAGGGCATATCCCTGCCTTACACACTTGTCTGCGTTGTTATCGCTTTTTAGCCAACTGACAGACATATTGCTAAGAAACCAGAGTATCGTGACGAAAGATCTTTTTCTAAACAAAGAAGTTACAACTTACCCATACTACAACTCTTTGTTTAATTTAGATTTCTATAATATGTCCCCAAAACTAATTGGGTTAGTTTTTGTATTGGTATTATTCAATGTAGACAAAAGTATGATGTTTCTCCAGTTTCATAAAAGAGATCACCAAGTACAGATAAACCTGGAGAGTAACACTAATTAGGATTGATAAGCGGCAAGCATTGAGGTGGAACGACTTTTTTTCGTTTGGGCTTAGAGGTTGTTTTTACCCGTGGAGGGATATCAATAGGTTTCGCTTTCGGGGCCCAACTTGCAAGCTCAGCACCGCAGCCATCGCCTACTGGAGGTGGTGATTGATCAACACAATAGTCGCTCGAATCAGGACAAGACAACCTGACGTGAAAGTGGTAATGATGCCCCCACCATGGACGCACTTTACGTAACCAAGAACGATCTTTGCCGTTTTCTTGCAAGCAAAGTTGCTCCTTAATAACAGGATGTACAAAAATTCGTGCAACATCCTTACTTTTTGAAGCGTACCGAATTAGTTTAAAGTGTCGTTCTTCCCAGCGATGATTAAGTATGGAATAACCTTTTAAATCCACCACACTCATGGGCTTAGGAAGTTGTAATTCGTTATAAGAAAGCGGTTGGTCAGCAAGTCTTAACCAGATATCGATATCTAACCCAGTTTGATGACTAGAATGACCAGAGGAGAACCTTCCACCTCTAGGTAAAGATAAATCACCAATTAACAGAGTGGTGTTGAGATTTTGATGAGCTTTAAGCGCCAGATTTTCAATAAACTCTATCGTTTTAGGGTGCCCATAGTAGCGCTTCGTTTTACTACGTAAGACTTGATAACCAACGCCATCGAGAGGCAAGGGTAATGCACCATCTAAACAACCGTTAGCATAACTACCAATAGAGGAGGAAGAGTTTCGGGTAGGATTAACCACAGACTCCCAAGGAGTAGAACATACTGAAGCTGAGAAACATAAACCCAAAGTTACAATGAAACTCAGCCTCATAGCCTTTAACCTTTAGTAGTGTTCGCCATTATCGTAATAAGCTTTAGGAGATAAGGCGGAAAAGATAACTGCAACATCAATATCGGCACCAGCGATACCGCGCACTTGTTGCGTAATAAGCTTGGCAACTTCATCTTGCACTTCCTGGCCACGGTCGAACCAAAGCACTTCGACAAAAGGATATGCAGCACTCACCTCACCCTCATTGAAAAACGTAGTGTAGATATACTCAAAAGTAAAATCCTCACGCGGACAGTCCATTAGAGGCTGAAGTTCATCCGTAAGGGGTTTTGATAATGCCTGAACAGCTTGTGGCTCTACAGCACGGAATCGAAAATGTGGCATAAACTTACTTCCTAATTATTAGCATTAATGCATGATGATAACAGGAACCAAGTCAGTAATCATCCAAGCCAATGTAACCACTGACCTTTCAATAGATTGTGAATCAGATGTGCTCGATAACGAAGAAAAAGTGTTATGAAATTCGAAGGTAAAACAGAAAGAGCAAAGCGATACATCAACATTTAGTAATTACATTACTAGAAAATAAAACTATCTGAAGCAAAGGTATGCCATATTCGTTGGATAAACATACACCTGACATCGAAACTATACGTTAGGAATAAAAGAGACCCTGACCTAAGCCAGAGCTTATGAATATGGGGGATAGGTGAAGTGGACCAATATCCCGGAGATATGAACTTTCAATCCCCCGATACTTTGGTATCAGAGGAATCGACAACTCTCCAACTAGTCAGATTCTCTTTTCTTCAGATGCAAAAAAGCCCCAGCATTACTGCTGAGGCTTTAGAGTATGGCAGGGGTGGAGAGATTCGAACTCCCAACACGCGGATTTGGAATCCGCTGCTCTGCCAATTGGAGCTACACCC
>NZ_JAWOTE010000059.1:5000-7381 GCF_033338695.1 Vibrio sp. Vb1166
AAAAGGTGCCTGTACCGCAAACCGACACAGGTAGGCGAGGAGAGAATCCTAAGGTGTGCGAGAGAACTCTGGTTAAGGAACTCGGCAAAATGACCCCGTAACTTCGGGAGAAGGGGTGCTTTCTTAACGGAAAGCCGCAGTGAATAGGCCCAAGCGACTGTTTAGCAAAAACACAGCTCTCTGCGAAGCCGTAAGGCGAAGTATAGGGGGTGACACCTGCCCGGTGCTGGAAGGTTAAGGAGAGGGGTTAGCGTAAGCGAAGCTCTGAACTGAAGCCCCAGTAAACGGCGGCCGTAACTATAACGGTCCTAAGGTAGCGAAATTCCTTGTCGGGTAAGTTCCGACCCGCACGAAAGGTGTAACGATTTGGGCACTGTCTCAACCAGAGACTCGGTGAAATTATAGTACCTGTGAAGATGCAGGTTACCCGCGACAGGACGGAAAGACCCCGTGGAGCTTTACTGTAGCCTGATATTGAATTTTGGTACAGTTTGTACAGGATAGGCGGGAGCCTTTGAAACCGGAGCGCTAGCTTCGGTGGAGGCGCTGGTGGGATACCGCCCTGACTGTATTGAAATTCTAACCTACGGGTCTTATCGACCCGGGAGACAGTGTCAGGTGGGCAGTTTGACTGGGGCGGTCGCCTCCTAAAGTGTAACGGAGGCGCCCAAAGGTTCCCTCAGAATGGTTGGAAATCATTCGTAGAGTGCAAAGGCATAAGGGAGCTTGACTGCGAGACCTACAAGTCGAGCAGGGACGAAAGTCGGGCTTAGTGATCCGGTGGTTCCGCATGGAAGGGCCATCGCTCAACGGATAAAAGCTACCCCGGGGATAACAGGCTTATCTCCCCCAAGAGTCCACATCGACGGGGAGGTTTGGCACCTCGATGTCGGCTCATCGCATCCTGGGGCTGTAGTCGGTCCCAAGGGTTGGGCTGTTCGCCCATTAAAGCGGTACGCGAGCTGGGTTCAGAACGTCGTGAGACAGTTCGGTCCCTATCCGTCGTGGGCGTAGGAAATTTGAGAGGAGCTGTCCTTAGTACGAGAGGACCGGGATGGACGCACCGCTGGTGTACCAGTTGTTCTGCCAAGGGCATAGCTGGGTAGCTATGTGCGGAAGGGATAAGTGCTGAAAGCATCTAAGCATGAAGCCCCCCTCAAGATGAGATTTCCCATAGCGTAAGCTAGTAAGATCCCTGAAAGATGATCAGGTTGATAGGTTCGAGGTGGAAGCATGGTGACATGTGGAGCTGACGAATACTAATAGATCGAGGACTTAACCATATAATATGTAGCAAATGTTATCTAGTTTTGAAGGAATATGCCTTCAATAGTTTGGTGATGATGGCAGAGAGGTCACACCCGTTCCCATACCGAACACGGAAGTTAAGCTCTCTAGCGCCGATGGTAGTTGGGACCTTGTCCCTGTGAGAGTAGGACGTCGCCAAGCTATTTATATCATCGCGGGGTGGAGCAGCACGGTAGCTCGTCGGGCTCATAACCCGAAGGTCGCAGGTTCAAATCCTGTCCCCGCAACCAAATGGTCCCGTGGTGTAGTGGTTAACATGCCTGCCTGTCACGCAGGAGATCGCCGGTTCGACCCCGGTCGGGACCGCCACTTTTGTTTATACCACCATTAGTGGTTTTATATATAGTTTTGGCTCGGTAGCTCAGTCGGTAGAGCAGAGGACTGAAAATCCTCGTGTCGGCGGTTCGATTCCGTCCCGAGCCACTCTCAGGATATTAAGTGGGCCCACTTAATATCCTTTTTATTTGTGTAATTTTACAAAATTGAGTAGTTATTTTAAAATAGAATGAGGAGCCTCTAGCAGTTGAAGCTAGAGGTTTTTCTATAGATTGTATAGGATTCCGTGTAAAAGTGGATTATACATGAGTCTGTGAGAATAGAGTAGAAGTTACTTAAGCAAAAGATGCGGTCATATAGGGACATACTATGTAGACATCAATGTGTTTAAGGATATTGACCATATTTTTACCCCGCTATTTACCGGGCAGTAAGACTCCTACCTTAAAATTTAGCGAAAGCAAAGAAGTTAGGTGGGAAGCGAGCTGCCCGTAAAAGCCCGATTGGTGAGGGCTGATTAAAGTTTCACTTTATAAGGAGGAAATAGACGATGATGGGAAAGAAAATTTTAGTAGTTGATGATGAAAAGCCGATTGCAGATATTTTGAAGTTCAACCTAGAAAAAGAAGGTTTTGAAATTGTAATGGCACACGATGGTGATGAAGCGATTGAAAAAGCGACTGAAGAACAGCCAGATATGGTTTTATTAGATATTATGCTACCAGAGAGCGGAAGAGCACACGTCTGATTTCTTGTCGGACGGGTGCTCTTCCGGTCTTTGGTAGTGAAAGAGTGTA
>NZ_JAWOTE010000060.1:0-7056 GCF_033338695.1 Vibrio sp. Vb1166
TGTAGGCCTTAGGCAGGAGTAAGAAAACACCTTATCCATAAAATAATCAAACTTGATTCCCGTTAAAAACGTTAAAATCTCTGAGCTCTCCGTTATAAACGTTATTTTGGCTAATTTTAACCAGTAGAGGGACAAAAAATAAACGTTGATATGCGTCGCAGTTTATATCCTTGTTAATAATGAGTGTTGGTGATTACTAACCTGGTGATCCATTTAAAATATACGTTTCTTGCTTGGTTTCTAGGTTCGGAGATCTCGCTCACATGCAGAAATAGTGTTAATTAATCAGCTAAAAATTAATCTGCCGTTCTGTTGTGATTAAGTTCGCAATCTCTATCAATAGTTCGTCAAAATCCGCTTGTTATCTGAAAAATGGCCTTTTTTATCGACAGTTTTCTTCCGTTTGTTGTCCTTTTTTTATTGTATGAATGAAGTTTTTTCGGTTGCTCGAACTTACCTAGTTAAGACAAGTTAAATGGATAAGGTCGTACGTTTTGAAGACCAACAATAGATAGCGTTGTCTAACCGAATGTTCGTTATTGGAAATATGTTAATGGGGTAGGAAGAGGCGGTCTCTTTTATCTCAAGGAAGGGAATACTCGAATAACAAAAAAGCCCAGCATGCACGCTGGGCTAGTTTTTTTGATAAATATTAGCTGGTCAATAGTCGCTGTAGTTTATCTCGTTGTGCTTCTATGTATGCTCTCTCGGGGCTCTGTTCTTTGCAGTGTTCGAGAATGAACTCTATCGAGCTTAGCACCGTTCTCCAACGTGGTGTTTTGGGTAATGTTTCTATACGCATGTATTTATCTAAGGTGCGTGTTTGTAAAGTACTTCGGTCTAGATAAACGCGCCACAAGCCACTTTGCTCTGCAAATGCGAATTTACTTTCACCCGTTACAGATTCCCAATACTCTAAAGCATGTGTCATTGCGTCGACTAGAACTTCCCGCATAAGTTCTTGCTTGTCCTTTTTATTACCGAGTGCTTTGTCTGCAAGGCGCGTAAATTCTCCGCCAAGCTCTTTTAGCTTTTGCAATTGGTCTTTGTCACCATCAAATGCATAACTTGAAAGCACTTCTACGGCGGTTTCTAGATTATGTATGCGAGCGGCACTGGCTCCACCGCCGACATTAAAGATGTACATGATATCTAACCCTGAACCTTCAGGGAGCTTAAGAATGTCTGCTTCGATGTTCTGACGAATATCTTCAATATAGATATCAATCTTGCCACAGTAATGAGGTTGTTTGACGGTTAGATATTTAGGGGCAATCAGCTCATCAGCAGATGAGCGCTTTAGCTGTTCTAAGCTGCGCTTGAATAGCTTACAAGCAGCTTCGTTAGCAAAGCGAATACGCTTGTCTTCACGTAGACAGATGATAGCTTCAGGAGCCGATTCTAGCTGTTCCAACAAACGACCTTGAGTCTCAAGTAAGCTTGCTTCAACGACTGCTCGCTGTCTAAGTTCAGACTCTAGCACTTTGTTTTCCATATGGCGCATTTCTGCTTTACTTGCCGTTAAATGCGCTTGGATACGTGCCGCCAACTCTTGTTTATTAAATGGTTTCGATAAATAGTCGTTGGCTCCTGCCTCAAAACCTCTTACACGATCTTCTGTTTGACTGAGTGCGGTGAGCATAATGATTGGCAACTCGGCATGATCATAGGTTTCACGTAGTTCACTACAAACTTGGTAGCCGCTCATGCCTGGCATCATGATATCCAATAACAGAAGTTCCGGCTTCTCTTGCTCGACGAGCGCTAACGTTTCTGGCCCATCGGAGACGGTACGCACACGATAGCCCTCTAAACGTAAAAAGCTTTCAAGCACGCGTAAGTTTACTGGTTCATCGTCAGCAACATACAGTAACGGGCCGTCTGGGTTCTCTGGAAGTGATAAGTCTTCACTGTTCTCTACATTAACTTCAGGGATTTGGAAGTGTCCGTGCGCAGCTAGAGTCTGGGTTGCTAGGATTTCTTCTTTACTGGCGAGCGGTAAAGTGAAACTGAAGGTAGTTCCGACCATTGGTTGGCTACTGACGTATAACGAACCTCCCATTAATTCGATCAATTGGCGGCTAATGGAGAGCCCAAGTCCTGCACCTTGACGATAACGGCTCGCGTCTTGCCCTGCTTGGATGAGTGGTTCAAAAATATGTTCAAGTTGTTCTGCGGGAATTCCTTGTCCAGTATCCACGACTTGTACGCGTACATGATCATCTACCACATTAGCGGAGATAACAATTTTACCTTCTGAGGTGTATTTAATCGCATTGCCAATCAGGTTATATAGCACTTGTTCAAGGCGTTGCGGGTCAGCTGACACTGCTTTTAAATCCGCAGGGACTTGGTTGATGATGCGGATGGTTTTACTTCCAAGTAAATGGCTAGAAAGCTCTAAAACCAATCGTGTTGCACTGCCCAAACTCACTGCTGATTTCTGGATATCCATGCTTCCATAACGCATTTTATGATAATCCAACAAGTCATCGACTAGATTAGCGAGACGCTGACCACTTTTAATGATGATATCAAGCTGATATTTCTGGCTAGCGGGGATCGCGCCATTGGCGCCGGACGCTAAGGTTTCAGCAATCCCGACCATGCCGTGTAACGGTGTACGAAGTTCATGAGAAGTCGTGGCTAAGAACTCATCTTTTAATTTATCGGCCAATTGCAGTTCTTCATTCTGTTTCTGAATGATCTGTATGTTGCTTTCTAGTTCTTCATTTTGCTTCTTAATGGTTTGAATCTTCTCTCGAATAGAGCGTTGCATTCGTTCAAAGCTTAACGCAAGCCGACCAATTTCATCTTTACGAACCGTATTAAAAGACGTGTCATCAAGATCCCCTGCAGAGACCTTTTCGGCAACCCAAGTCAATTTCAGCAACGGAGAAGTGATAAAGTTTGATAAATAGTGAGAAGCGATCACCACAAGGATAATGGCGATCAACATAGCGATAACGAATAGTTTTTCGAGTTGATGTATACGAGCGAAAGCTTCGTTTTCTGGTAACTGTACGACGAGCGCCCAAATCACACCACGAGTTTCAATCGGTGCATAAGCCGCGATGATCTCTTCACCTAAACCGTTTGTGTAAGTGCCGACACCAAATGCACCAGAGAGTGCTTTATCGATCACTTCTAAACTGTTCTTAATGTCGTCTTGTTTCGTGTTAATTGTGCGAGGTTGGTGATCATTTCCAACCAGCAAGGTGTTAATTGATGACTCTCGGTTGGCGTCTGCGGCTAACTTAGTGATGCCATTATTTGGCAAGCGGAACATGGCATAGCTGTGTAGATAACCTTGCTGAACAATTGGTGCACCTAGCCAAGCGACTGATTTCCCCCCTTCCAGCTCGAAGTCAGACACAATCACAGGAGTGTAGTCTTCGTTTACTTTTCGACGTTCAGTCACATCATCGGCGAGACGCTTGAAAGTTTTGCCAAGTGCCGAGTCTTTGTAGGGGCCTGATAACAAGTTCGTTCCGTAGTTATCGTCTTTGTTGATCGAGTAGGTGACGTTACCATTGATGTCTACCAGCAAAATGTCATTAAAATCAGAGCGCTTGAGGAGCTCTAAGTAGGCCCAATGATAGCGTTTATGTAAAAGCCGGTAACGTTCACTTCCTACATAGTTGGATGACTCGGGTAACGTTGAGGTTTTGATTTGGTCTCCGCTGCCCTCGATGTAGCGCTGTTGGGCGTTTTTACGAGACTCTTCAATATCATTGCCTAAACGACTAAAAGCATTGACGAGACCGTAGAATCGGCCACCACTGGCGTAAGCCAACTCTGAGCGCACAAAGCCCATGACTTCGGTTTCTCGTGCCTCAAAGTAGTCGATGATTTGCTGCTGTTTTGTATCTCGAACAGACAGTAAGTGTGAGGTGCTTTGTTCTTGCAGATCTTTACTGTGGGACTGCAAGAAAAAGATCGCAGTAATGGTAAGAGGTGTGATACTGAGCACCAGAAATGCGGTCATCAGTGTACTCTGAAGGCGCTTAAATTTCTGTTTTTTGTAGAATTTAAACATGGATAAGATTACAACTCATAATGGGCAGTTCTAAAACATACTTCGCTGCCGAGGTTCTCGTTAAAAACGGATAAGATGTTCAACTAGATAGAATTAACAAAATTAACGAGTTTTTTTTCTTTGACAAGAAAGTTAGTTGTAAAGCGTGCAGGGTGACGCAGTTTTTCTTATGAGTGTTGAATTTATGAGAAAAAATCGCGCAGGTTTGTGCCTGCGCGGGGGGAAGTTATGATTTTTTCGCGTAGTAGATAGAAAATTTATTGGTCTTATTTAGCGTCTCGCAATTATTAAACGCCCGCTCGATAATTGGTGGGTATTTTAAGAAGCTATTCGCGACAATCACCATTTCGCCGTCTTTGGTTAGATATTGTGGTGCCTGACCCAACAAGGTTTCCGCTGCGTTGTAATTTGTGTCTAAACCACTGTGGAATGGCGGGTTGCTGATAATAAAGCGGTAGTCTTTTGCGGTATCCGAGTATATATCTGATGCAAATACGCGTCCGGATAAACCATTCGCTTCTAATGTGGCTTGGCTAGAAGTGATCGCATAAGCATTAATGTCACACATCTCAATCGCGATCTCTGGATTCGCTTTCGCCATAAACGCACCGAGCACACCTGCACCACAACCAAAGTCGAGCACTTTGCCCGACAGCTTAGGTAAGGTTTCAAGCAGCAATCGGCTACCTAAGTCGAACTCGCCATGGCTGAATACGCCAGGTAGGCTCTTAACCGCTAGCGACTGCTCACCGAGTGTAACAGTGTAAGACTTAAACCAATCTGCTTGGTTGAAAGGTTTTGGTTCATTGAGGCAATTACCCCAGTAAAATGAGCAGCGACGAGCAGAGTCGTACTTGTTCACAGGGCCGTATTCTTGGAACATCTTCTCTATGCTCTTGATGCCGGAGCGGTTTTCACCAACGATGACGATTTCGGTGTTAATGCCCAGTTTCGCCATCAACATCGCCAGCAAGTATTCTGCTTCAGCTTTTGCCTTTGGCCAGTATAAAAGGACCATGTCTGCTTTTGTTTCAACATCAAACACAGAGCCAAAATGACTTTTCACTTTGTCAGAGGTTTGAATTTGGCGGTAGTAGCTATAGTTGGAAGTAAACACTTCAACAGACTCACAATGAGCCACTAACTCAAGAGGAAATAGGTCTTCAACTTCACCAGCGACTAAAACGTGTTTTCCGTTGAAGTATTCAAGTTGGCGCTGAGCTATTTGGCTAGGAGCGATATAAGCAGACATAAATTTGGTTCATCAGAAATAATTTGGGGCAGATTTTCGCACAATCTGCCCCAAGCTTGAAGTGATTAAGCGGTGACTAGCTGTTGTCTTGTTGGTTAAGGAAGTCTTTGAATTCTTCCTCGTAGATATTAAACAGTACCATGGTCACGGCAAAAATAAGTGGGCCGTAGATAAGACCAATCAAACCAAACAGATGCAGACCACCCAGTAATGAGAAGAAAATCATAAGGGTATTCATGCCGGCGCTGCCTTGCATTAGCAACGGACGCAATAGGTTATCTATAGAGCCAACGACAACTACACTCCACACCGTCAAGAAGATAGCCCAAGTCATATCGCCTGTTAAGAACAAGTACGCTGCTGCAGGAATCCAGATTAGTGCGGTTCCTACCACTGGAATGAATGATGCAAAGCCCATCATTGTTCCCCAAAATAACCCAGGGAAGCCGGCGAGCCACATACCGATACCGCCAGCCAGACCTTGAGCAATCGCTGTCATGAATGAGCCCATTACGGCTGATTTAGAAACTTGCTCTATCTCTGTCAATATGCGGTCTTCTTGGCTACGTGAGAGTGGCAGGATATGACGAATCGCAGAGATAATTTTGTCGTGGTCACGAAGCAGAAAAAACAGCACAAACAGCATTAGGAAGAAGTTCATTAGGAAGTTGGTTGCGTCTCCTAAAATCTTTGCGCTGATAGCGACTAAGTTAGAGCCAAACGATGTGGCAAATTGACCAATTTTCTCAGCAATGGCTTTGGGCTCGATTTTATCAAAAGGTAAGTACTCATTAACAATCGATAAGCCTTTGATAACGAAAGGATGTTGGAATATATCTTGGATGCCACCATTGGTAACCCAATTATATGTATTTTGTGAGAAAACAGAGCCTTGCTGAACAATGGCGGCAAACACAAATAAAAGCGGGATAACAATAATAAACGTCAAGACGACACATGACAGCAGTGCCGCCATATTGGGGTGCTTGGGAATTTTCTGCTCAAACCATTCGTGTATCGGAAACATGAGCAAAGAAATGATAAAAGCCATCACAATTGAATTGATATATGGCTCAACCAATAAGTAGCAAGCAAAAGCAGCGGCGAGTAAAGCAACCATTAGTACTCGGTGACTCGACGTTATTTTTACATTATTTGGCATGGTATTAGTCCAACTTACAGGTGACGTTTACGGTTTATGCCTTCAATGATGGCATGTAACCTTTATTACTTTGCACTCTTAACTCTTTCAAGCTTATGACAATGCCGAATTAGAGCAGGGCGATGTACCTTGCTATAATGACTACAAATCAGTCGGTTATCAATCAAGAGATGAGCTATGGGTTGTTGCAACGGTGATAAAAAGTGTCAAACCGAGAAAAAAGCTAAGCGAATACCGTGGTTTGGCATTGTCGTTGGGGTATTAGCGATATTGGTTATTTTGAATTGGCAATAAAAAAGGACCGTTACGGTCCTTTTCTAAATGCGTTATCGCCGTTTTTAGCGATTACTTCGCTTCTTCTGCAAGAACAGCAAAACAGCGGTCAGCAGCTTCTAGTGTGGCATCAATCTCTTTTGAACCATGAGCGAGTGAAGTAAAGCTCGCTTCAAACGCAGATGGCGCAAGGTAGACACCGTGTTTTAGCATTAAGTGGAAGAAACGCTTGAAGCGTTCTACATCGCACTTCGTTACGTCTTCGTAGCAAGTTACTTTTTCTTGGTCAGTGAAGAAGAAGCCGAACATACCGCCCACTTGGTTAACAAC
>NZ_JAWOTE010000061.1:0-6369 GCF_033338695.1 Vibrio sp. Vb1166
TGTTTTACCGTGGTCAACGTGGCCGATAGTACCAACGTTAACGTGCGGTTTCGTACGTTCAAATTTTTCTTTAGACATGAGTGGTCCCTCTAGGTACGGATTTAGGTGGCCCAAATTGACCACGCAACCAAAAAAAGATAATTGGTAAATCTAATATCAAAAGGAAATAAACTTGAGAGCTGGTGCTGATAGGCAGACTCGAACTGCCGACCTCATCCTTACCAAGGATGCGCTCTACCACCTGAGCTATATCAGCACTCAAATTAGAGTGGAGCGGGCAGCGGGAATCGAACCCGCATCATCAGCTTGGAAGGCTGAGGTAATAGCCATTATACGATGCCCGCAACACGTAACTCTGAGAGCTATTTCCTAAAGAATATGGTGGAGGGGGACGGATTCGAACCATCGAAGGCAGTGCCGGCAGATTTACAGTCTGCTCCCTTTGGCCACTCGGGAACCCCTCCAAATTTTCAAGCCATTCAGACTACTAAAGGAAAGAATGGTGCCGACTACCGGAATCGAACTGGTGACCTACTGATTACAAGTCAGTTGCTCTACCTACTGAGCTAAGTCGGCATAAGTGGTGCGCATTCTATTGAATGATTTTCTAGGTTGCAATAGTAATTTGAAAAAAAATCATAAATTTCGATTTTTTAGATTCGTTTGCTGCAAATTCGTACAAACTTAGCTTTTTTAAAGCAAACTTCGACCTTTGTCGTTTGCTTTGAAGTTCGCTTGATGTATGTTCTTGCTTCTATTAAACCAAGGATAAAAGAGACCCATGAGTCCATTTTTGTCATTTGACCGTGCAAATTGGGCCGAGTTAAGAAACTCTGTACCGATGACACTTTCTGAAGACGACTTGACTGCGCTTCAGGGCATTAATGAAAACCTAACCATGGAGGAAGCGGTAGAGATCTACCTTCCTTTGTCTCGTCTTTTGAATCTGTATGTCCAAGCTCGTCAAAGCCGCAATTCCGTATTACAACAATTCTTAAATACAGAGGAACATGCTCCCCCTTTCGTAATTGGTATCGCTGGCAGTGTTGCTGTAGGCAAAAGTACGACTGCTCGTATTCTAACGGCATTGCTTTCTCGTTGGGAGAATCATCCCAAAGTCTCCTTGGTTACAACAGATGGCTTCCTATATCCGAAAAAAGTACTAGAAGAACGCGGTATCATGCATCGTAAAGGCTTCCCTGAATCCTATGATATCAAGCGTTTAGTCGAGTTCATGTCTGACGTAAAGGCAGGAAAGCCCGATCTTGAAGTACCCATCTACTCTCACATCACGTATGACATTACTGATGAACTAAGAAAAGTGGATAGACCGGATGTTCTTATTATTGAAGGTTTAAACGTTCTGCAAAGTGGAATGGACTATCCACATGACCCGCATCGTGTCTTCGTCTCTGACTTTTTAGATTTTTCAATTTATGTCGACGCAGAAACAGAGACCATTGAACATTGGTATGTAGAACGCTTTTTAAAGTTTCGCCAAGGGGCCTTTACGAAACCTGGCTCTTATTTTAGCCACTACACACAACTCTCTGTCGATGACGCAAAGAAAAAAGCGAAGCAAATTTGGCATGATATTAATGGGCTCAATTTAGAATTGAATATTCTTCCAACTCGTGAGAGAGCCCACTTGATTCTACACAAAGGCGTTAACCACTTGGTTGATAAAGTCTCGTTGCGAAAGTAATCGAAGATTAGTCACTTTTACGCAACGAGATTTCACCACCAATATAAGTCTCTAGTCCTTGGGAGGTTTCAATTAATATTCCACCTTGATGATCGATGCCTCGAACGACGCCATATACCTCTCTAGGACCAATAAGCAGTTTGACCTGACGATTAAGGAAATTGTCTAACCGATTCCAACGTTCGATAAAGCCAGTAAGTCCTTTCATTTCATATTCGACAAGTGCGGAATTCCAATGCTTGATAAGTGTCATTGCTAGAACATTTCTATCGATCTTGAGACTCTGATTTACTTGGTTCAACGTGGTCCATGGCTGGTCAATCTCAGGCTGGTCGTCAGGCATTCCAATATTCAGGCCCATCCCAATCACTAGATGAGCAGCCCCACCGGCCTGACCCGACATTTCAACCAAGATTCCGGCCAGTTTTTTATCTTGATAATACAAGTCATTCGGCCACTTGAGTTTAACACCTTGCATGCCTACTTCTTCCAGAGCTTCCACTGCGGCAATCCCAATCACCAAGCTCAAGCCCATTGCCGCAGCCATTCCCGCATCCAGTCGCCAATACATAGAGAGATATAAGTTAGAGCCAAACGGTGAGACCCATTGTCTACCGCGGCGACCACGCCCTTGTGCTTGATATTCAGCAATACAAACACGGCCCTTTTCCGAATCCACGACTCTGTCGAGCAAATACTGGTTCGTTGAGTCAATCACAGGGACAAGTTCAACAAGTGACTCCGAGCTAGTGGTCAGGAGTGTCTCGTCTAACAACTGCAATGGTGAAGCTAATTGGTAACCACGCCCTTGCACTCGATAAATATCAATACCCCATTCACTAAGACCTTTAATGTGCTTAGCGATTGCCGCTCTGGAAACATTAAGATCGTCGCCCAACGCTTCTCCTGAATGAAACTCTCCATCACTTAATAACCTTAAAATATGAAGTTTCGTAGAGTGATCTTTTCTCATCTAGATGCCTCGATCTGAGTCAAATTCGTCTCCCCGGTACGATTGAGAAAGCGTACTTCATGCTCAAGTATGATTTGGTATTTATCCCATACCGTCTGCTTCACTAAAGAAGCAAGCGCGACAATGTCATCAGCACTACAATTATCCATGTTGGTCAAAACCAAAGCTTGCATAGGGTTGACCTGCGCACCGTGTACAGACTTCCCTTTTAATCCACACTGATCGATAAGCCAACCAGCAGCAATTTTCATTCCTCCAGAAGCTGGGTAGGCCACTACGTTAGGGTATTTTTTTGTGAGTCGATCATAGTGATCTTGCGTGATCACTGGGTTTTTAAAGAAACTACCTGCGTTACCTATCTTGGTTGGATCTGGCAGTTTTGCCTTTCGCACTTGGCATACTCGTTCGAAGATAGAAGCAGGGCTGAGTTGTTCTTCTGGGATACTTTGTAAAGGACCGTACTGGTTAATCGGCTGCCATTGCTTCGCCAACTTAAGCCCTAATGCGGTGATAAAGCACTTTCCGTGCAACGCATGTTTAAATATGGAATCCCTATAGGCAAACTCACAGTCTTGGGCGTGCATTCTTTTGTTTTCAAACGTAGTTAGATCAAGAACATCTACATAATCACAGATGTCTTTTAGCTCTAGGCCATACGCACCAATGTTCTGAATAGGAGCCGAGCCAGCACAACCTGGAATCAAAGCTAAGTTCTCGATCCCACCGATCCCCTGATTCACACACCAGGAAACCAATTCAGGCCAATCTTCACCACCGGCAATATGTAATAGGTAGTGCTCATCCGTTTCCGTGACTTCTTTACCCATGACTCGATTAACAATCACTAATCCCTCAAAATGTTCTGTAAAAAGAACATTACTTCCTTTACCTAAAAAAAGTTTCGGTAAATGGGTGAATCTTGGGTTTTGAAATAGCTCAATAACATCTTCAAGCGACTCAACGATAGCTAAATAGGAACACGATTGTTCAATTCCAAAAGTATGGTAAGCCTTTAGGCTCGCATTTGTTTTAATTTGCATAGTAGGTTTGCAACACCAGATAAGATTCTCTTAAACTGTCGACATTCTACATTAGTTATCTTTTAACCGCAGTGACAATACCAGACTCATTAATCATAGAAGTGTTAAATCCCATCAAGCTCCCCCTCATTAAGAAACTATACAAAGCGTATTACCCTGCGGGTCGAGCCAAAAAAGATGAATTGATCATTACAGCAAGCCATAAAGGTGAAATCATTGCGTTACTACGTTTAAAAAGTGTAGATAAAGTTCGTCTATTGACAGGAATGTTGGTCATTCCGAAAGTTAGGGGAACAGGGATTGGAAAAGAACTACTAACTCATTGTAAAAACAATGTTTTCACTGATGGCGATTATTGCTTCGCGTTTACACATCTAGAATCCTATTATTCCAAGCATGGATTCACAACAATTGATTGCTCTGAGCTACCACACCCGCTAAAAATGGCATTTCAACGTTATGTAGATAGCGGTAAAGATCTCATTCCAATGCAATTCATCTCTTCAACGACATCAAAACGCGTGCTTTTGTAGCCAGGTAAATCATATCTTTGATAAAATGGCAGGTTCGCAATATTGCACTAAACTAAGGTACTCATACCGATATGATAGTAAGTAGGAATCCATTCGAACAGTTGCCAAGTCTCGCTGTCAATCCGGAAGACTTTGATGTTCTGTATTCAGCAGAATCATTCAGAACCCGTCTTTTAGATGCTATCAGCAAAGCAACGTCGCGAATTTACCTAGTCGCTCTATATCTGGAAGATGATGAAGCTGGACGTGAAATTCTCACTGCGCTTTATGAAGCGAAACAGCGCAATCCTGGGTTGGACATCAATATCTGTGTCGACTGGCATCGAGCGCAGCGTGGCCTGATTGGTGCGGAGACATCTGAGGGTAATTCAGCGCTTTACAAAGCATATGCCAGCAAATACCAACACCCAATCCCTGTCTATGGCATACCAGTGCGTGGCAGAGAAGTTTTTGGGGTACTGCATTTAAAAGGCTTCATTGTCGATGATACTGTTATCTACAGTGGGGCGAGCTTAAATAACGTTTATCTCCATTATCATGAACGTTATCGATTTGATCGTTACCATGTGATTCGACATGAATCTTTAGCGAATTCAATGGTGCAATTCATTCAGGAAGAAATGATTGCTCACCCTGCCGTTAATGATCTTGCAGGAAAAGATAAGCCAGAAACCAAAGAAATTAAGTCGGCGATTCGCCAACTGAGGGCTTCTCTTGCTCAAGCCAATTATAAGTTTGAAGACCAAGCTGCAACAGAAGAAAGCGTAAAAGTCACTCCGTTAGTTGGGCTAGGCAAACGCCGTAATCTACTCAATCAACAGATTGTAAAGTTATTGGCAGCAGCCCAAGACGAAATTTTCATTTGTACGCCTTACTTTAACTTCCCTAAAGCACTTCATCGTGAAGTGAAACGAGCCATGAAGCGTGGTGTGAAAGTAACTATTGTTGTGGGTGATAAAACCGCCAACGACTTTTACATTGCACCTGAGGAAGACTTTAAAACCATTGGCGGACTTCCATATCTTTACGAAGTGAATTTACGTCGCTTTGCGAAAACCAATGAAGCGAATATCGCCGCACGTAAATTGTCAATTCACCTATGGAAGCATGACAATAACAGCTTCCACCTTAAGGGTATTTGGGTTGATAAACGCTATATGCTACTTACTGGGAATAACTTAAATCCACGTGCTTGGTCACTCGACCTAGAAAATGGACTACTCATACAAGACAATTATGCGAAGCTCACTGAGAAGTTTGAAGACGAAGTTTCGCGTATTCTTGAGCATACTCACCTTATCTGTACTTATAAGCAATTAGAGAAAGTAGAAGACTATCCTATAGGGGTACAGCGACTGGTCAGAAAAATTACCCGCCTAAAGGCAGATGGTGTTTTAAAGCGTATTCTTTAGACATCATTTCTCGCTCTAAAGTACGTCGAGATTTTTATACTAAGCCAACCGCTTTAGCAGTTGGCTTTTTCATATAATCCATTTGGAATACTTAACTATTTTCTAGTACCGCTAGTGAGCACATAACCACTTAGATCTAGAGCGACTCTCTTAATGGGTTTGAGCTTTGACGTTTGTGAGTTATTCCGCATAGCTTACAGCCTCGAGCTAAGCTCCCCCTCTCTGTTCTGGCGCTTCTTACCCCTTGGCGATATATTTTTTCTGAGACTCATCAAATGTTCAGCGTCGAAAATCATCACCTCGCTAATGAAGAGCTCCTTCAATCTTTCACCTTCCAATTCTTTTCAAGTCGTTTGATTTTTGAGCCAGGAGAGATTGGGGGTATATATGACGCTTTTCTGGATTATGCGCACAGTTCGTTTTTTCTTTCTCATCAAGATTCAAGCCGTTGAACGCCTTTGAATACCATAGATTACTTAGGTTTGTTTGTAGGTCATATTGTCTTTCCACAGCATCAACGGCCTATATTAATTAAAGCCTAGTGTGTAATCACGCAGAGTTCGCTTAGTAGGGATTATGGGGAGTAGTCTAGTTAGGTGTAAACACACTTCAGGGAAACGCCGCAGTAGAAACGAAAAAAGCCTCAGTCTTTCGACTGAGGCTTAATATAAGTGGCGGAGTGGACGGGACTCGAACCCGCGACCCC
>NZ_JAWOTE010000062.1:0-6062 GCF_033338695.1 Vibrio sp. Vb1166
TCTTTAATTCTTAATTATATAAGTTATCAATGACAAAACGAGGGAGAGGGTTTGTTCCCTCTCTCTCTTCTTTCGTTTTAAAAGCAAATGTGTTAAGCTTTTGAGTGGGTTTTGTCAATCCTAACTAGTAGTCGGAGGGAAATCCAATGAACAAAAAATCAATTCGTGACGTAGATTTAAAAGGTAAGCGTGTATTTTGTCGCGTTGACTTCAACGTACCTATGAAAGAAGGCAAAATTACAGATGAAACTCGTATCCGTGCAGCTCTTCCTACAATTCAATATTTAGTAGAGCAAGGTGCGAAGGTTATTTTAGCAAGCCACTTAGGCCGTCCAAAAGGTCAAGCAGTAGAAGAATTACGTCTTACTCCAGTAGCAGCACGTTTAGGCGAGCTTCTTGGTAAAGATGTTAAAAAAGCAGACGAAGCATTCGGACCAGTTGCACAAGAAATGGTTGCAGCAATGAACGAAGGCGACGTATTAGTTCTTGAAAACGTACGTTTCTATGCGGGCGAAGAAAAGAACGATGCAGAACTTGCGAAAGAATTTGCAGCTCTTGCTGACATCTTCGTAAACGATGCATTCGGTGCAGCTCACCGTGCTCATGCTTCTACAGCAGGAATCGCAGACTACCTACCAGCAGTATCTGGTCTATTAATGGAAAAAGAGTTAGAAGTATTAGGTAAAGCACTTTCTAACCCAGAACGTCCATTCACAGCTATCATCGGTGGTGCGAAAGTAAAAGATAAAATCGGTGTAATTCGTCATCTATTAGACAAAGTAGATAACTTAATCATCGGTGGCGGACTTGCTTACACATTCGTTAAAGCTTTAGGTCATGAAATTGGTCTATCTCTATGTGAAGACGACAAGATTGAACTAGCTAAAGAATTTATGCAACTTGCAAAAGAAAAAGGCGTAAACTTCTACATGCCAGTTGATGTTGTAATCACTGAGGAATTCTCTGAAACTGCAACAACTAAAATCGTTGGTATCGACTCTATCCCTTCTAACTGGGAAGGCGTGGACATCGGTCCTAAAACACGTGAAATTTATGCAGATGTAATTAAAAACTCTAAGCTTGTTGTATGGAATGGACCAATGGGTGTATTCGAAATGACTCCATTCTCACAAGGTACAAAAGCAGTAGGACAAGCATTAGCAGATGCAGAAGGTACATACTCTGTTATCGGCGGTGGTGACTCTGCAGCAGCTGTTGAAAAATTCGGTATGGCTGATAAAATGAGCCACATTTCTACTGGCGGCGGTGCGTCATTAGAATTCATGGAAGGTAAAGAGCTTCCAGGTGTAGTTTGTCTTAACGACAAATAAGTAGCAGCCAAAGAAAAAGGACGGTGCAAAGCATGCGTAAACCAATTATCGCAGGTAACTGGAAAATGAATAAAACTCTATCTGAAGCAGTTAGCTTCGTAGAGGAAGTTAAAGGTCAAATCCCAGCAGCTTCAGCTGTTGATGCAGTAGTTTGCTCTCCAGCTCTATTCTTAGAGCGCCTTGTAGCAGCGACTGAAGGAACTGATTTACAAGTAGGTGCACAAAACATGCACTTCGAAAAAAATGGTGCATTCACTGGCGAAATTAGCCCAGTAGCACTTAGCGACTTAAAAGTAGGCTACGTAGTACTTGGCCACTCTGAGCGTCGTGAAATGTTTGCTGAAACAGATGAGTCAGTAAACAAAAAGACTATTGCAGCATTTGAACATGGTTTAACACCAATCGTATGTTGTGGTGAGACTTTAGAAGAGCGCGAAAGCGGAAAAACATTTGATCTAGTAGCAGGTCAAGTGACAAAAGCACTTGCAGGTTTAACAGAAGAGCAAGTTAAAGCAACTGTTATCGCTTATGAGCCAATCTGGGCTATCGGTACAGGTAAATCTTCTTCTTCTGCAGATGCAAACGAAGTATGTGCGCACATCCGTAAAGTTGTTGCAGAAGCTGTTTCTCCAGAAGCTGCAGAAGCTGTTCGTATTCAATACGGCGGTAGCGTAAAACCAGAAAACATTAAAGAGTACATGGCACAATCTGACATCGACGGCGCTTTAGTTGGCGGTGCTAGCTTAGAGCCTGCTTCGTTCTTAGGTCTTCTGGGGGCGGTAAAATGAGAAAGCCAACAGCTTTAATCATTCTTGACGGTTTCGGACTTCGTGAAGAAACTTACGGGAATGCTGTAGCACAAGCTAAGAAACCTAATTTTGATGGTTACTGGAACAAATTCCCTCACACAACGCTTACAGCTTGTGGCGAGGCAGTAGGTCTTCCAGAAGGTCAAATGGGTAACTCTGAGGTTGGTCACTTAAATATTGGTGCTGGCCGCATTGTATATCAAAGCTTAACACGCGTAAACGTTGCAATCCGTGAAGGTGAGTTCGATAAGAACGAAACGTTCCAAAGTGCAATTAAAAGCGTAAAAGAAAAAGGTACTGCACTTCATTTATTCGGTTTACTTTCTGACGGTGGTGTGCACAGTCACATGAACCACATGTTTGCTCTTCTTCGCTTAGCAGCTAAAGAAGGCGTTGAGAAAGTATACATTCATGCATTCTTAGATGGCCGCGATGTTGGACCAAAAACAGCACAAAGCTATATCGATGCAACAAATGAAGTAATTAAAGAAACAGGAGTAGGACAATTCGCGACTATCTCTGGTCGTTATTACTCCATGGACCGTGACAAGCGTTGGGATCGCGTAGAAAAATGTTACCGTGCTATGGTGAATGGTGAAGGCCCTACTTATAAATCAGCAGAAGAGTGTGTAGAAGACTCTTATGCAAATGGTATCTACGATGAATTCGTATTGCCGTCTGTAATTGTTAACGAAGATAACACGCCAGTTGCAACAATCAATGATGATGATGCAGTTATCTTCTATAACTTCCGTCCAGACCGTGCAATTCAAATTGCTCGTGTATTTACAAACGAAGACTTCCGTGAGTTCGATCGTGGTGAAAAAGTACCTCACATTCCAGAATTCGTATGTATGACACACTTTAGTGAAACAGTAGATGGTTACGTGGCATTCAAGCCAATGAACCTTGATAACACTTTAGGTGAAGTTGTTGCGCAAGCGGGATTAAAGCAACTTCGCATCGCGGAAACTGAAAAGTATCCGCACGTTACATTCTTCTTTAGCGGTGGTCGTGAGGCTGAATTCCCAGGAGAAGAGCGTATCTTAATTAACTCACCGAAGGTTGCAACGTATGACTTGAAACCTGAAATGAGCATTTACGAAGTAACGGACGCTTTAGTAAATGAAATCGAAAATGATAAACATGATGTTATCATTCTTAACTTTGCGAACTGTGATATGGTTGGCCATTCTGGGATGATGGAACCAACAATTAAAGCAGTAGAAGCAACTGACGAATGTTTAGGAAAAGTTGTAGAAGCGATTCTTGCAAAAGATGGTGTAGCACTTATTACTGCTGACCATGGTAATGCTGATGAAGAATTAACTTCTGAAGGAGAGCCAATGACAGCTCATACAACTAACCCGGTTCCTTTCATCGTTACTAAGAACGACGTAGAATTACGTGAAGATGGTATCTTAGGTGATATCGCTCCAACAATGCTTACACTTCTTGGTGTTGAGCAACCGAAAGAAATGACAGGTAAAACAATTATTAAATAATTTGCTTATATAAAAAGGAGAGAATTTATTATGTCAACAATTATTGATGTTTATGCTCGCGAAGTCCTTGACTCTCGTGGTAACCCAACTGTAGAAGTAGAAGTTTACACAGAAAGCGGCGCTTTCGGACGCGCTATCGTACCAAGTGGTGCATCTACTGGTGAGCACGAAGCAGTAGAATTACGTGACGGTGACAAATCTCGTTACCTTGGTAAAGGTGTTATGAACGCAGTAAACAACGTTAATGAAGCAATCGCTCCAGAAATCGTTGGTTTCGACGTAACAGACCAAGCTGGTATCGACCGTGCTATGATCGAATTAGATGGCACTCCAAACAAAGGTAAACTAGGCGCTAACGCTATCCTTGGTGTATCTATGGCAGTAGCTCACGCAGCAGCTGACTTCGTAGGTCTTCCATTATACCGTTACCTTGGTGGATTCAATGCAAAACAATTACCAACTCCAATGATGAACATCATCAACGGTGGTTCTCACGCTGATAACAACGTTGACTTCCAAGAGTTCATGATCTTACCAGTTGGTGCTCCAACATTCAAAGAATCAATCCGTATGGGTGCTGAAGTATTCCATGCACTTAAAGCTGTATTACATGACAAAGGTCTTAACACTGCAGTAGGTGACGAAGGTGGATTCGCTCCAAACCTTGGTTCTAACCGTGAAGCATTAGAAGTAATCATCGAAGCTATCGAAAAAGCTGGTTACAAAGCTGGCGAGAACGTATTCTTAGGAATGGACGTTGCTTCTTCTGAGTTCTACAACAAAGAAACTGGTAAATATGACCTTGCAGGTGAAGGCCGTACTGGCTTAACTTCTGCAGAAATGGTTGATTTCTACGAAGAGCTTTGCAAAGACTTCCCAATCATCTCTATCGAAGATGGTTTAGACGAAAACGACTGGGATGGTCACAAATTATTAACTGAGCGTATCGGTGATAAAGTACAATTAGTTGGTGACGATTTATTCGTAACTAACACTCAAAAACTTGCTGAAGGTATCGAAAAAGGTATCTCTAACTCAATCTTAATTAAAGTTAACCAAATCGGTACTTTAACTGAGACTTTCGAAGCTATCGAAATGGCTAAACGTGCTGGTTACACAGCAGTTGTATCTCACCGTTCTGGTGAAACTGAAGATGCTACAATCGCTGACATCGCAGTTGCAACTAACGCTGGCCAAATCAAAACTGGTTCTATGAGCCGTACTGACCGTATTGCTAAGTACAACCAATTATTACGCATCGAAGACGAACTAGGCGAAATCGCTGTTTACGATGGTATCAAATCTTTCTACAACATCAAACGATAATTGTAGAAAATAACGACAGACCGTGAGAAATCACGGTCTGTTTTTTTATGTTAAAATTGCTCACCTGTCATAAGTGACATGAAATGTTTAAAGAAACGGTTATAATCAAAATCAATTGCGATTTGATGACTCGGCCAATCCATAAATGGTTTAGGTTTTCCTAAGGAACGAAATTCTCCAATGCTTGCTCCTTGTGCATAAGATTCTGCCATAACAACGATAGGTGATTTGTGATACGTAAACATAGAGTTATCAAGTAAAGCGAGTATTGGCATTGTGTCATGGAAGGGGCTACCTTTTAAATCTGGCAGGGCATTTTTATAATATCCATAGTAATAATGATCGAATAACGGTTTGACGAGTGGGGCTTTTCCTTTTGCTTCAATGTACTCGGCCATTTCTGGTGTAATGACGGAGTATTGGGTAACGTTTAACGGGTATATGTACATGTTAGCTGCGGATTGAAGAACAATGTTAGCAGCAGTAGGGTCGCCATAAAAGTTAGCTTCGGAAATAGGGGTAACGTTACCAGGATGTAAAAAGGCACCGCCCATTACGTAGTAAGATTTAATTTGTTTCATTAACTGTTTGCACATAATAAATAAAATTGCTAGAGAGGTAAGTCTTCCTAAACTTACAATGATTAATTCATCTTTATACTGTTCAATAAGAGGAATGACTTCAAAGAAATTCTCCATTTCTCCGTTAGTCACATTCCCATTTGGAATAATTGGCCCAAGCCCTTGTTTCCCGTGTACTTCTGTAAAAAAAGCAGGCGGGGCACCAGTAAGAGGGCGTTCTGATCCACCAAATATTTTAATATTTCTATTCCTTGTTTCGTTCGTAAGAAAATGAGCATTTTGTACGGCCATCTTCTTTGGAACATTGCCGTAATCAGCAACGATGCCGATGATTTCTATTTCATCGATAAAGAATGCTAAGAGGAGAGCCATCGTATCATCAATCCCAGGATCACAAAAAATAAGAACTTTTTTGGGCATATGTTCACCACCTATCTTCTTTATATATATGTAAGCTTAAGAATAAAAAGATTATTTTATTGAAATAACAACCTTTAAAATTCAGAAAAT
>NZ_JAWOTE010000063.1:0-5413 GCF_033338695.1 Vibrio sp. Vb1166
GTGGTTTAATAATAATGCTGCTTAAACGTTCCTTTTCTTGTTCAATTTGTAATTTTTTATTTGTAAATCGTTCATAGCGCTCCTCTGTAATTAATCCAATTTCATGACCAACTTCAGTTAAACGAAGATCCGCATTATCATGGCGTAATAATAAACGATACTCTGCACGAGACGTTAATAAACGATATGGTTCATTCGTTCCTTTCGTTACAAGGTCATCAATTAAGACACCAATATAAGCATCTTCACGACCTAAAATAACTTCTTTTTTACCTAAAGAACGACATGCTGCATTAATTCCGGCCATAAGCCCTTGTCCTGCTGCCTCTTCGTAACCAGAAGTTCCGTTAATTTGTCCTGCTGTATATAAATTTTTAATTTTTTTCGTTTCAAGTGTTGGCCATAGTTGCGTTGGCACAATTGCATCATATTCAATTGCATAACCTGTACGCATCATTTCAACATTTTCTAAACCAGGGATTGTTCTAAGCATATCACGCTGTACGTCTTCTGGTAAGCTTGTGGATAAACCTTGTACGTACACTTCTTGTGTATTACGTCCTTCTGGCTCTAAGAAGATTTGATGACGTGGTTTATCATTAAACCTTACTACCTTGTCTTCAATTGAAGGACAATATCTAGGTCCTGTTCCCTTAATCATACCAGAATACATAGCTGAGCGATGTAGGTTTTCATCTATTAAACGATGTGTTTCCGTACTTGTATACGTTAGCCAACATGGAATTTGATCCATAATAAATTTTGTTGTTTCAAAAGAGAAAGCACGTGGTTTATCGTCACCTGGCTGAATTTCTGTTTTACTGTAATCAATTGTATTACTATTTACGCGCGGAGGTGTACCTGTTTTAAATCTAACAAGATCGAATCCAAGCTCCTCTAAATGTTCTGATAAAGTAATAGATGGTTGTTGATTATTTGGACCACTCGAATATTTCAAATCTCCCATAATAATCTCACCACGTAAAAACGTTCCAGTTGTAATTACGACTGTTTTTGCTGTATATTCAGCACCAGCTTGCGTAATTACACCTTTACATTCGCCATCTTCAACAATTAAACGCTCTACCATTCCTTGGAACAACGTTAAGTTTGGTGTTTCTTCAATTGTTTTCTTTAATTCATGCTGGTAAGAGAACTTATCTGCTTGTGCTCGAAGTGCACGTACAGCTGGCCCTTTACCTGTATTTAACATACGCATTTGAATATGCGTTTTATCAATGTTGCGCCCCATTTCTCCGCCTAATGCATCAATTTCACGAACAACAATCCCTTTTGCTGGTCCACCAACAGAAGGGTTACATGGCATAAACGCTACCATATCTAAGTTAATTGTTAACATTAATGTTTTGGAGCCCATTCGTGCTGCCGCAAGACCAGCTTCACATCCTGCATGACCTGCACCGATTACTATGACATCGTATGAACCGGCATTGTATCCCATTGTTTATTCCTCCTAATAATCTCTATCTTTCTGAAACATCACTATATTATTTTCCTAAACAAAATTGAGAGAACAACTGGTCAATTAGGCTTTCATGAACGGTATCACCAGTAATTTCACCAAGTATTTCCCACGTTCTTGTTAAATCAATTTGCACCATATCAATTGGAACACCATTTTCTATCGCCTCGATTGCATCTCCAATTGTTTTTCCTGCTTGTGTTAATAATCCAATATGTCTCGCATTAGAAACATATGTTACATCTGCAGAATCAATTGTTCCTTCAAAGAATAAATCAGCTATTGCCTTTTCAAGTTCATCTATTCCTTGTTCTTCAATTAACGATGTTGTAATAACACGATTTCCCGCTGCCAATTCTATAACACGTTCCATATCAATTGCTTGCGGTAAATCTGTCTTATTTACAATAACAATGAAATCTTTTCCTTGTACGGCACGGAATAGCTCTTCATCCTCATTCGTTAAAGTTTCACTATAATTAACGACAACTAACACTAAATCAGCTTGACTCATCATTTCTTTTGAACGCTCTACGCCAATTCGTTCAACAACATCTTCCGTTTCACGAATCCCGGCTGTATCTATAAGTTTAAGTGGTACACCACGCACATTAACGTACTCTTCAATAACATCACGAGTTGTTCCTGCAATATCAGTTACAATTGCCTTTTTCTCCTGAACGAGACTATTTAATAGCGATGACTTCCCAACATTAGGTCTACCGATGATTGCAGTAGCAATACCTTCACGTAAAATCTTTCCTTGCTTCGATGTTTCTAATATCTTTGCAATTTCAGCACGAACATGTGTAGCTTTCTCAATTAAAATATTATGTGTCATTTCTTCCACATCATCATATTCTGGGTAATCTATGTTTACCTCAACATGAGCTAACGTTTCTAATATATCTTGGCGCAGACGACCAATTAATTTAGATAATCGTCCTTCCATTTGATTAATCGCTACGTTCATTGCACGATCTGTTTTTGCACGGATTAAGTCCATAACAGCTTCTGCTTGTGATAAATCAATACGGCCATTTAAAAAAGCACGTTTTGTAAATTCACCAGGCTCTGCTAATCGTACCCCTTGCGCTAAAATAAGCTGCAATACTTTATTTACCGAAACAAGTCCACCGTGACAGTTAATTTCTACTATATTTTCACGTGTAAAAGTCCTTGGTGCACGCATAATAGACACCATCACTTCTTCAATAACCTGATTTGTATCTAAATCCACAATATGACCATAATGAATCGTGTGAGAAGGAACCTCTGTTAAATCCTTCCCTTTAAAAATACGATTAACTTTTTCAACCGCATCATCTCCACTTACTCGAACAATGGCAATTGCACCCTCTCCAAGCGCTGTGGAAATCGCGGCAATTGTATCAAATTCCATGTCCTTTCACCTCACTTGCTTATTTATCTCTCTTTCAACATGATTATTTTCTTCACTAAATTATTAGAATACCATAACGAACCTATCTACAAAAGAATAATAACTCATTTTATTATGTCCTCATGTAAAAAACACTAAACTTATTCACAGTGGATAAGTTTAGTGTTTTTTAGTTATCCACACCTATTTTCCCCTCAAAAAAACCGGCACTCAATTGAGTAACCGGTCACTTGGAAGATATTACAACATGTCGATGTGGTTCTTTTCCTTCAGAAGTTGTAATGATATTTTGATGATTAGACAATGCTTGGTGGATAATCTTTCGTTCAAAAGATGGCATAGGCTCCAACACAACTCTTTTTTTCGTACGTACTACTTGTTTGGCTAATCGATAAGAAAGTGCTTCTAACGTAGCTTTTCTTTTACTACGATAATTTTCAGCATCTAATGTGATACCGATGTACTGCTTCGTATTACGATTCGCTACAAGTTTTGTTAAATACTGTAAAGAATTCAAGGTGTTTCCTCTTTTTCCAATCAAAACACCTACATTTTCGCCGTAAATTGTAAATTCAACTTCGCGTCCCTTTACAATTTTACTAATCTCAGCTTCCACACCCATATCGTGAATAACATTTTTTAAATATTCTTCACATTCTTGAATTGGATCTTTCTTCAATACAACTTCTACTACTGCAGGTCGGTTCCCAAATAAACCTAAGCACCCTCTCTTACCCTCGTCGATAATATTTATATCTACTCGGTCTTTTGAAACATTTAATTGCCTTAAAGCATCCTGTACTGCCAGCTCGACTGTTTGTCCTTTAGCAGTAATTATACTCACTTGCTTGATCCTCCTGCCTTACTAGCCTTAATTTCCGGCCCTTTGATCAAGTACATTTGAGCGATACCAAAGATATTACCAACAACCCAGTAAAGTGATAAGGCAGCTGGGAAGTTAATTGCAAAGATTAAAATCATGATTGGCATTAACCAAAGCATCATTGCCATTTGCGGATTTTGACCAGCAGTTCCTGCCATTGCAAGTTTTTGCTGAATAAATGTCGTAATTGCCGCAACAACCGGTAAGATATAGTACGGATCTGCCTGTCCTAAGTCGAACCATAAGAATGTATGCTTACTAATTTCTGATGTTCTCATAATCGCATGGTAAAACGCGAATAAAATAGGCATCTGAACAAAGATTGGTAAACATCCTGCTAATGGATTTACACCATTTTTTTGATATAACTGCATCATTTCTTGTTGTAGTTTTTGCTGTGTTGCTTGATCTTTAGAGCTATATTTCTCTTTTAACTTCACCATTTCTGGTTGTAACGCTTGCATTGCTTTCGTACTCTTCGTTTGTTTAATCATTAATGGTAATAATGCAAAACGAATAATAAGAGTCGTAACAACGATTGCTAAACCGTAATTACTACCAAATAAGTTGGCAAAATACGTAATTAACTGAGAAAGCGGGTATACGAAGTATTCATTCCAAATTCCAGTGCTCTTTGGTGTAATTGGCTGATTTACTTCACTACAGCCAGCAGTAATCGCCATTAATGCAACAACCATGGCTAGTAAACCTAATTTCTTTTTCAAAGCCTACTCCTCCTTGTATCGGTATGTATATAGTGTAATTCATTTCCTTACGCTACTTTTTATTCTTTTCATACCAGAGCGTTTAAAGACATGAATTAAGCTTTTCTTTAATTCTTCATATGTCATCTCTGCACAAGGCTTCCTTGCTATTATAACAAAATCTTTTCCAGAATCTATCTCATCTTTTAATTCTGTGATCGACTGGCGAATCATACGTTTAATTCGGTTACGCACTACTGCATTTCCTATCTTCTTGCTGACAGAAAGGCCAATACGAAAGTTTGGCTGCTCTTCTTTATCTAGTTGATAGACAACAAATTGACGATTCGCATTCGATTTTCCTTTTTGAAAAACCGTCTGGAATTCATCATTCTTTTTTATACGATGTTTTTTCTTCATATCAATTGACACTCCTGTAGTTCATCAGCGGAAATTCACTATTATTAGAAAAAAAGACCACTGAACGATCAGTGGTCTACGCAGATAATACTTTTCTTCCTTTACGACGACGAGCTGCTAGCACTTTACGTCCGTTCGCTGTGCTCATACGGCTGCGGAAACCATGTACTTTGCTGCGCTTACGTTTATTTGGTTGGTAAGTTCTTTTCATTATATGACACCTCCCTGAGGAATATCTGTTAAAGACAGTCTTATAAATTATAGTTAATCAACTAGGAAAATGTCAATGGTTCTAGAAATTTTCATCAAATATTCATTTTGAACCTATTCACATACTTTTTCACAAATCCTATATTCCCTTGTGGATAAATATTTTTTCTTGTTTTTTATATCCACAAACTCTTTTCGTACTTTTACACAGTATATCGTGTTGTGGACAAGTTTATTCCACAAGGTATTGATTTTGTGGATAACTTTCTTAATTTCATTGCTATAGCTACTTTTTTTTGATATTATAGTTG
>NZ_JAWOTE010000064.1:0-5402 GCF_033338695.1 Vibrio sp. Vb1166
TCAGCGAGGTGGCATTATAGAGATTGCGATCACATTGGCAAGCCCTTTTTCTCGTTTTTTTTGATTTTTTTATCGTTTGGGTGTTTTTTATTCTAAAAGGCGAGTTTTCACTACTATTCTACCTCCATACACCCTGTAATCGCCCTGAATAAGGAAAAAAGATGAGCTCAATGAGAAGCTACAAAGGTATAAAGCCTGAACTTGGTGAGCGTGTTTACGTTGACCCAACCTCTGTTTTAGTCGGTGATATCCGAATTGGCGATGATTCTAGCATTTGGCCATTGGTAGCAGCGCGAGGCGATGTAAACCACATTCACATTGGTGATCGAACGAATATTCAAGATGGCAGTGTTTTGCATGTCACCCATAAGAACGCCGAAAACCCAAACGGCTACCCATTGATTATTGGTAATGACGTTACGATTGGCCACAAAGTGATGCTGCACGGTTGTGAGATCCACGATCGTGTTTTGGTTGGTATGGGAGCTATTGTTTTAGATGCTGTTGTAATTGAGTCAGAGGTGATGATCGGAGCAGGCAGTTTAGTGCCACCTGGGAAAGTATTAGAAAGTGGCTACTTATATGTTGGAAGCCCAGTAAAACAAGCTCGCCCTCTATCAGAAAAAGAACGAGCTTTCTTGCAAAAGTCTGCCAACAACTATGTGCAGAACAAAAACGACTACTTAAATGAAGTAAAAGACTTGAACTAAAACCCTGTTAACCGATGATGATATGGCCTTCTTCGTTGAAGGCTTCATCTTCTATTAGCTCTTCAGCCATTTCTTCTAGGTCGAATCTGTAATCAGTAAACACTTTAATTGCCGCTTGCTCAGTTTCAATCAGTGAACCACTGAGCTTTTCTAACTTTTGTTTCGTCACAAAGCACTCTATTAGTGCGCCTGATTGTTGCGCCGAAAAGTTTACCGATTGTGATACTTCATCCCATGATTGAATATCTGGGAATAAGATGGATTGATTCATCGCTTATTGACCTTCAAGATTCTTTCTTAGTTCTCTGAGAATTTGTTTGGCACCAGGACGTAAGCCACGCCAGAGCATAAAGCTTTCCGCAGCCTGCCCAACTAACATTCCAAGACCGTCATACGCATGAGCGGCACCATTCTCTTTTGCCCATAAGTTAAAGCTCGTCACCCCTTTGCCATAAATCATGTCATAGCTTGTACTGTTAGCGGCAAAGATGGAGGATGAAATAGTCGGCAGTTCACCACTAAGAGAAGCGGATGTGGAGTTAATGATGACATCATACTCTTCATCAATACTTGCCATCTCTTTGGCGAGGATAGGACCGTGAGAGACAAACAGCTCTGCGAGCTCTTGTGCTTTACTAAAGGTACGGTTGGTAATGGTTAAAGAGGTCGGCTTTTGATCGAGTAGTGGCTTAATAACACCACGAGCTGCACCACCAGCACCAATAATTAGGATTCGCGCACCTTCCAATACAACCTGATGCTGAAGCAGATCTTGCACTAAACCTGCACCATCAGTGTTGTCACCGATGATTTCACCATCGTCTAACTTCTTGAGGGTATTTACCGCGCCTGCTAACTGAGCCCGTTCTGTCAATCGACTAGCAAATTGATAAGCATCTTCTTTAAATGGCATAGTGATGTTGCACCCCTTGCCACCTTCAGCAAAAAACACCTTCGCCGCGTCAATAAAACCATCAACAGGTGCACTTTCTGCGGTATACACCAAAGATTGATTAGTTTGACGAGCAAACAAGGTGTGAATGAATGGCGACTTACTGTGTCCGATAGGATTACCAAACACGGCATAGCGATCGATTTGCTGGGTCATTTCCTTACCTTTGTTCCTTACTTAGATATAGAGAAAACAGGGCCACCTGATTACAGATGACCCTATCACTATCTATCTATATAGAAAAGGAGATTCCGTGCTTACCACTCTCGGGGCGTTAGGTATCGCTCGTAAAGTTCAGCTTCTGGCGATCCCGCTTCTGGCTCGTAGCAGTACTCCCAGCGAGCGAGCGGCGGCATTGACATCAGAATCGACTCAGTACGCCCACCACTTTGTAAACCAAATAAGGTGCCACGGTCATACACTAAGTTGAACTCTACGTAACGGCCGCGACGATATAGTTGGAATTCACGCTCACGCTCACCATACTTGATCTCTTTACGACGAGAAACGATCGGCAAGTAAGCCTGGCAATAGCCTTCACCCACTGCTTTGATGTAAGCAAAACACTTATCAAATTCCCACTGGTTTAGATCATCAAAGAACAAACCGCCAACACCGCGAGTTTCATTACGATGTGGTAGGAAGAAGTATTTGTCACACCATGCTTTATGCTCTTGGTAAACATCGTCACCAAATGGCGCACAAAGCAGTTTTGCAGTGTCGTGCCATGATTGGCAATCTTCTTCAAATGGATAGAACGGCGTTAGGTCAAAACCACCACCAAACCACCAAATTGGGTCTTCGCCATCTTTTTCTGCAATAAAGAAGCGGACATTGGCGTGTGAAGTCGGTACGTAAGGGTTTTTAGGGTGAATAACCAAAGAAACACCCATCGCTTCAAAACGACGACCCGCTAGCTCTGGGCGATGCGCTGTCGCAGATGCTGGCATTTCTTTCCCTTCCACATGCGAGAAGTTCACGCCTCCCTGCTCGAAAACAAGGCCATCACGCAAAACACGTGAGCGACCACCGCCCCCCAGACGCTCTCCTTTTTCACGTTGCCATGCATCTTCGACAAAGACGGCCTTTCCATCTTCTTGTTCTAACTGCTGACAAATGGAGTCCTGAAGTGACATCAAGAACTGCTTTACGGCGTGCTTATCGATCGCTGACATACGTTATTACCTATTACGTGAAACCTAATGATGGCTGGCTAGCAGGGTTAACCCTGTCTTAATATTTGTGAAGTTTTGGCGTCACGAATCTCGCTGGGTTTATCACGACCGCTGGTCTCGCCACGAAGAATGGCGACCAGCTTATCACCCAACTGCTCTTCGACTTCTTCCGTGGTCATACACGGTGGTAAGCCGGAAAGATTCGCGCTGGTAGAGGTTAACGGCTTTCCGAATGCATTACACATTTTTTGCACCAAAGGATGATCAGTCACACGAACCGCAATTGAATCAAACTGCCCTGAAACCCAGTTGGATACTTTATCGCTCGCTGGCATGATCCAAGTGTATGGGCCTGGCCAAGTGGCATGAACAGTCTGTAATTGTTCTTCAGTCAACTGAGATTCATCAATATAAGGCAAGAGCTGATCATAACTTGCCGCGATTAGAATCAGCCCTTTTTCTACCGGACGCTGCTTGAGCTCTAATAGCTTTTGAATTGCTTCTGGGTTATCTGGATCACATCCGACACCAAAAACCCCTTCTGTTGGATAGGCAATCACTTCGCCTTGCTTGAGTGCGTTGAGCACTTGTTCAAAGTTATCCACCGATTACTTCCTATTTGTTTGACTGTGTTGTTTTCACTAAGTGTACAAATATTCATTCTCAGACACTAAAGCAATTTTTTTATAAAATGTATCAATAGCGCCAACAACAAGACGCAAACGTTTGCTTGAGATAAAAATCCCCGTATAATGCGCACAAATTTATAGCTCACCTAATTTTTGCAGCTTAAAGGAGTTTGAGATGAAAGTCGGTATCATCATGGGTTCTAAATCCGATTGGCCAACCATGAAACTAGCAGCGGACATGCTAGACCAATTTGGCGTGCCTTACGAAACAAAAGTCGTGTCAGCACACCGAACTCCTCAATTACTGTCTGACTACGCTAGTGGCGCAAAAGAACGCGGCATCAAAGTTATCATCGCAGGCGCAGGTGGTGCAGCCCACCTACCAGGTATGGCGGCGGCGTTTACTAGTTTGCCAGTGCTTGGGGTTCCCGTTCAGTCTCGTGCACTGAAAGGTATGGATTCACTGCTTTCTATTGTACAGATGCCAAAGGGAATTGCGGTTGGTACATTGGCGATTGGCGAAGCGGGCGCAGCAAACGCCGGTATCCTAGCAGCGCAAATCCTAGGCACTCATGATGAAAACATCATGGCGAAGGTAGAAGCATTCCGTAATGAGCAAACGGAAACAGTTCTCGCAAATCCAAACCCTGCAGAGGATTAATCAGATGCATGTACTGGTTCTTGGTGCGGGTCAGTTGGCTCGTATGATGTCTCTGGCTGGTGCGCCACTGAATATTCAAATTTCAGCTTACGATGTCACCAACGGTGATGTCGTTCACCCTTTAACTCAACAGGTACTTGGCCATGGTTTGGAAAATGCGATTACGCAAGTTGATGTGATTACTGCCGAGTTCGAGCATATTCCACATGACGTGCTCAAGGTTTGCGAAGCGAGCGGCAAGTTCCTACCAAGTACGCAAGCCATCAAAGCAGGTGGTGATCGCCGTATTGAAAAGGCACTGCTTGATGATGCTGGCGTGCGCAACGCGAAATACTACGTCATTGAAACTCGTGAAGACTTTGAGCGCGCAATTGAACACGTTGGTATGCCAATGGTTCTGAAAAGTGCATTAGGTGGTTACGATGGTAAAGGCCAATGGCGCTTAAAAGAAGCTTCTCAAGTCGACGACATTTGGACTGAGATGGCAGAGTGCATCGCGGCAACACCAACTCAAGCGATTGTTGCTGAAGAGTTTGTTCCTTTTAACCGCGAAGTATCACTGGTTGGTGCTCGAAGCAAAGATGGCAGTGTGGAAGTGTATCCTCTGGCAGAGAACGTCCACACCAACGGTGTATTGAGTCTTTCTACTGCGATTGATGCGCCAAGGTTACAGGAACAAGCAAAGCAAATGTTCACGGCAGTCGCAGATAGCCTAGATTACGTTGGCGTATTAGCGCTTGAGTTCTTTGATGTCGATGGGGCACTTTTAGTGAATGAGATTGCTCCACGCGTGCACAACTCTGGTCACTGGACACAGCAAGGTGCAGAAACGTGTCAGTTTGAAAACCATCTGCGCGCAGTGTGCGGCTTACCATTAGGCAGTACGAAATTGGTTCGTGAAACCTCAATGATTAATATTCTTGGTGAAGACACACTACCAGAAGCATTGTTATTAATGGATGGTTGCCACCTTCATTGGTATGGCAAAGAGAAACGTGCAGGTCGCAAGATGGGACACATCAACGTGTGTGGCGACTACCCAGGAGAATTGCACCGTAGGTTGTGCGCTCTGGCAGACATCTTAGACCCAATAGCTTTCCCAGCCGTGCAAGCGTTCGCTAAACAGCCTCAACACTAACGTTTGGCAGCAAAAAAATAAAAAAAGGGTCGCACGATGCGACCCTTTTTAATTCCTTTGTGTGCCGTCCTAAATAAGGTTGACACTTTCCACCCCCCAAAATTGGAGAGTGTTATGAAATCAACAACTAAAAGAAC